>DATHKS010000189.1:0-8855 GCA_035488975.1 Chitinophagaceae bacterium
CAGGTGCAGTAGCCTCGCATAGCACTGCAGATCGGTACGCAGATCCCCTTTTTGATTGATGATGCGGTTCAGGTAATCGATCGCCTTCTCATTATTCCCGCTGCCGAAATATAAACTGGCGATCTTATAGTAGAATACCAATACGCGGTGAGCGTCGAGGTAAAGTCCATATTCCTTCAGCATCGCTTCCAGGTGCGGCACCATCAGCAGGCCCTTGTCGAATGTCCCCTGCAGGAAATAAAGGTTGATCCTCGCCGTATACAGATACTGGTAGGTCAGTATCCGGTTATTATCGTTTTGCGTGACGAGCTTATGATGGGCGAACTGCTCGAATTTCTTAATTGCCTGCGCCAGCCGTTCGTGATCGAGCAGGTCGAAATGCGCGCCCATCAGGTTATGCATGGCCTTTATATAACTAGCCGTCTCCACTGCCAGCATATTCGGATAGACCGTGAACAGGTCCACCCATTTCTGGCAGTTCCGGTAATATTGGAGGAAATCAAGTCGTATGAAGGCATACCAGCAATAACTCTGGTACAAATAGATCTTCTCATAGAATCCTTTTGCAAGCGCCGCATCGGCAGGCAGGTTTTGCTGGAACAGTTCCTGGACGCTTTTCACATCCTTCTCGTTCCTGGCATGGCCGTTTTGTATGTACCAGCTATATAACTGCAACGACAGGTTCGACAGCCGGTTCACCAGCGTTACCTCGTCGTTCACACGGTTCGATTCGAGCGTTAGTTGATCCGCCCGGTCCTGCATGCTTCGTGTAATATAAAGGGTCTCGATCTTCTTCTCGAAGAACAGCGCCTGCTGCAGGTAGGTGATCTGGTGGTTCGTGGCGGCCAGGTCCTTCAATTGTTTCAGCGCCTTCAGCGTCTGGAGATAGAGTCCCTTATTGAACAATATCCGGGCATGATCCATTAGCTCATGCAACTGGATATCGATATTATTCTCGTCTTTGATGATGCGGAGACTCGAGAGTATCTGCCGGTAGAGATGGGCCTTGAGATTGGAGAGCTGTTGCTTGCTGATCGACTTATTCTTCTTCAACAGCATCTGCTCGTCATAGTCCGACATCTTATCCATGGCATCGAATAGCTGGATGGTCTTCAGCTGCTCACTGGACGAATTTCTCTTCACAAAGAGCTTGAAATTCCTTTTCTCACTCTTCTCCAGCGATTTAACCAGTTGGAACAAGGCATCGGTCGAACGGTTGGGCATCGTAATTCCTATTGTTTAAAATCCTTTACCAGTAAGGGTTTCAAGCGATTTCCCACGCTTTACGGGCTGTAAAACCACGGTAATTTAGGTTTTACCCCTCCCTGTGACGGGGGTAATTTAGTAAGATAAGATGGCTTTTGCTTAATGGACCCTGCAAAATTAGGCCACTCTCGTTTTATCTCACCAATATATCAATAAATTATGGCGGACGGAAAAATCAACATCTTCGACACTACTCTCCGGGATGGTGAGCAGGTTCCAGGTTGTAAATTAAATACAAAGGAGAAGATCGAACTGGCGCTTTCCCTCGAGGATCTCGGCGTCGATATCATCGAAGCCGGCTTTCCGATCTCATCCCCCGGCGATTTCGAATCGGTGAAGGAGATCTCGCGCGTAATAACGAAGGCATCGGTCTGCGGGCTCAGTCGCGCCGTACAAAAGGATATCGAAGTTGCCGCCGAGGCGCTCAAACCCGCACGCAATCCACGCATACATACCGGCATCGGCACTTCGGATTTCCATATCAAGTCGAAGTTCAATTCTACCCGCGAGGATATCCTGGCCCGGGCCATTCAATGTGTGAAATGGGCGAAGAATTTCGTGGACGATGTCGAGTTTTACGCGGAGGATGCCGGACGCACAGAAAATGAATATCTCGCGCGCGTGATCGAGGCCGTCATACGTGCCGGAGCTACCGTCGTCAACATTCCCGATACCACCGGCTATTGCCTGCCACATCAATACGGCGAGAAGATCGCCTACCTGGTAAATAATGTTCCCAATATCGACAAGGCCATTATCAGTTGCCATTGCCATAACGATCTCGGTCTTGCCACTGCCAATTCCATCTCCGGTGTGCTCAATGGCGCCCGCCAGATCGAATGCACGATCAACGGCCTGGGAGAAAGAGCGGGAAATACCTCGCTCGAGGAAGTGGTCATGATATTAAAGCAACATCACGCCTTAGGATATTATACCGGCATCAACACCCGCCAGCTGAATCCTATCAGTCGTCTCGTGTCCGATACAATGCGCATGCCGGTACAAGCCAACAAGGCCATCGTGGGAACCAATGCCTTTTCCCATTCATCGGGCATTCACCAGGATGGTTTCCTGAAAGACTCCCAGACCTACGAGATCATCAATCCCGAAGAAGTAGGAGCCGATGGTTCGAAGATCGTGCTCACCGCCCGTAGCGGCCGCTCAGCACTCGCTCATCGCTTCCAGAAACTCGGCTTCGAATTCAACCGCAACGATATCGATATTCTATATATTGAATTTCTCAAGGTAGCAGACAAGAAGAAAGAAGTGGAAGAAGCAGATCTCAAAGAGCTGGGAGCTGTGTACCAAAAACAGGTTGTTACCGTTTAAAAAACTCTGGAGACCCGAAATAAATATTCAATATTCAACACTCAATATTCAATGTTCAAGTGGGCGTGAAATGAGTGAAAGAATTTTCGATTTGGAGGATAGGCTGGTGGAATTCTCATCAAGGATAATAGATGTTGTTGAAGCGATTCCAAGTACACGGGCAGGAAATTATATTTCCGGCCAGGTGATCAGATCAGGCCTTGCTCCCTGCCTTCTCTACGGAGAAGCACAGGCGGCTGAGTCGCGAGAAGATTTTGTACATAAAATGAAAGTTGTATTGAAGGAATTAAAAGAAACCAGGGTCTGTATAAAATTGATAAAAAAGAAAGAAATGATCAAGCCCACCAGCCGACTCGATGAATTGTCAAGGGAAACTGAACAGCTGATTGCTATTACTGCGAAAAGCATCGATACCGCAAAGATGAACCTGAAAAGGTCAAAACAATAGGACAACACATACATCGGTGTCCAACTTGAACATTGAATATTGATTATTGATTATTGAATATTTCTACGCCGATCAAATAATAAAAAATGCCAAAGACTCTCTTCGAAAAAATCTGGTCTTCTCACATCGTCAAAACCATCGACGACGGCCCTTCCATAATGTATATCGACAAGCATTTCATCCACGAGGTCACCAGCCCGCAGGCTTTTGCCGGCTTGAATAAACGTGGCATCAAGGTCTTCCGTCCGCAGCAGGTCGTTGCTACCGCCGATCATAACGTTCCTACGGTCGATCAGCATCTTCCCATTAAGGAAGCACTCTCCCGCGTGCAGGTGGAAACGCTCCACAAGAATTGTGAAGAACACGGCATAGAACTTTACGGACTCGGTCACCCCTTCCAGGGCATCGTCCATGTGATCGGTCCCGAACTTGGCATCACACAGCCCGGCATGACCATCGTATGCGGAGACAGTCATACTTCCACCCATGGCGCCTTCGGCAATATCGCCTTCGGTATAGGCACCAGCGAAGTTGAAATGGTGCTCGCCACGCAATGCCTCATGCAGAGCAGGCCGAAGCTGATGCGCATAAATATTGACGGAAAACTGAACGACGGCGTTGTGAGCAAGGATATCGTATTGTACATACTATCGCAGATCACCGCAAGCGGCGCCACCGGCTATGCCGTAGAATTCGCCGGCTCCGCCATCAAGTCGCTTTCCATGGAGGCCCGCATGACCATCTGCAACATGAGTATAGAAATGGGGGCACGCTGTGGAATGATAGCGCCCGATCAAACCACATTCGATTATATGAAGGGCCGCAAGTTTGCGCCTGCCGGCGAAGCGTGGGACCAGGCCCTCGCAAAATGGAAAGACCTCTACTCGGATGAAGATGCTTTCTTCGACAGGGAGATAGCCATCCGCGCCGAGGACATCGAACCCATGATCACCTATGGTACCAACCCCGGCATGGGGGTCGGCGTAACGGGACACGTTCCCGCTCTCAGCGAGATAGAAGACAAGGAAAAGGCCTCCTTCGAGAAATCGCTGGCCTATATGGGACTTCAGGCCGGCAGCAATATCAAAGGAAAAAAGGTCGACTATGTATTCATCGGCAGCTGTACTAATTCCAGGATCGAAGACCTGCGCCTGGTAGCCGCATTCGTGAAAGGAAAACAAAAGGCGAACGATGTAGAGGTCTGGATCGTTCCCGGCAGTAAGCAGGTGGAGAAACAAGCCATCGAAGAAGGCATCGATAAGATCTTCGCCGCCGCAGGCTTCATCCTTCGTCAGCCGGGCTGCAGCGCCTGCCTCGGCATGAATGAAGACAAGATACCCGCCGGCAAATATTGCATTTCCACCAGCAATAGAAATTTCGAAGGACGCCAGGGGCAAAATGCGCGCACCTTCCTCGCAAGCCCACTCACCGCAGCCCTCGCCGCCATCACGGGCGAAGTAGGAGACATAAGAGAATACTATAAAAAGAACTAGCCATAAAGTAAAAACGAAATGAGTAAAAGCATTCATACCATCACGTCTACCGCGGTTCCCCTGGACATGGAGAACGTGGATACGGACCAGATCATACCCGCACGATTCCTCAAGGCGACAAGCCGCGAAGGGTTTGGCAAGAATTTGTTCCGCGACTGGAAATATGAGAACGACGATGAAAGCAAACCAAAAGATTTCGTCCTCAATGATCCCACCTACAAAGGGCAGATCCTCGTGGCCGCAAAGAACTTCGGCTGCGGCTCCAGCCGCGAACATGCCGCCTGGGCCATCAAGGACGCGGGCTTCGATGTGGTAGTGAGCAGTTTCTTCGCCGATATCTTCAAGAATAATTCACTGAACAATTTCCTCCTGCCCGTTACAGTCAGCGACGACTTCCTGCAGAAGATATTCACGGCCGTTAAAAAGGATCCCTCAGTATTGCTGACGGTAGACCTTCCGGGCCAGCTCATCTCCATCGCCAGTACGGGCGAGAAGGAAAATTTCGAGATCAACAGCTACAAGAAGACCTGCCTGCTGAATGGATACGACGATATCGACTATTTATTGAGTATGACAAAAGAGATAGAAACATTCGAACTGGAAAAGCACTAAGACGAAGTATAAAAGAAACAAAGATGAAAAAGAATATTGCCATAATTGAAGGAGACGGGATAGGTCCGGAAGTAACCAGGCAATCCATCCGGGTCCTGAACTCCATTGCAGAATCATTCAACCATGAATTCTTCTACACCTATTGCCTCATGGGAGCGGATGCCATCGACAAGACAGGCAACCCTCTTCCCGATGAAACGATAGAGGTCTGCCTCAACAGCGACGCCATCTTATTCGGCGCCATCGGTCACCCGAAGTACGATAATGATCCCACAGCGAAGGTGCGGCCGGAACAGGGATTACTGAAACTGCGGAAGTCACTGCAATTGTTTGCCAACATAAGACCCGTTACCACCTATCCGGCCCTGCATCATTTGTCGCCCCTGAAGACCAAGAATATCGAGGGAGTGGATTTTGTGATTTACCGTGAGCTCACGGGAGGCATCTATTTCGGTAAAAAGGAAACGAATGCCGCGGGCACCCAGGCCACTGACGAATGCACTTATTCATATGACGAGATCGAACGTATCAGTCACCTCGCATTTCAAACGGCGCAGAAAAGAAGAAAGAAACTCACGCTCGTCGATAAGGCCAATGTGCTGGAGACATCGAGGCTCTGGAGAAAATGCGTGAAGGAGATCGCGGCTCAATACGCGGATGTGGAACTGGATTTTCTTTTCGTCGACAATGCGGCGATGCAGATCATCCTTAACCCGAGACAATTCGATGTGATCCTCACCGAGAACATGTTTGGCGATATTATCAGCGATGAGGCCAGTGTGATAAGCGGTTCGCTCGGGTTGCTGCCCTCCGCCTCCATCGGAAGCGGCTCGGCCTTGTTTGAACCTATCCATGGTTCGTATCCGCAGGCGGCAGGAAAAGACATCGCCAATCCGTTGGGGTCCATCCTTTCGTCGGCCATGTTGCTCGAGCATTTCGGCCTCACTGAAGAAGCCGCTCTCGTTCGGGAGGCGGTGAACTGGACCTTGCAGAACGGATTCGTCACGAAGGACATCGATGCCATAAATTTTTACTTCACCTCCACCGTCGGCGAACTGATCAGCGACTATGTGAGTGGAAAGATCCCCGGCTCGGTGAAGAGTGAGAATATTGAACTAAGAAAATCAACGATTATTTAGACAAACATATCCGTAATAGGAAAAGGAATTGGGAATTTGGAATAGGGAATTAGGCTTCAACAGAAGTGAACTATTGGGCTGTAATTCCTTTTGAATGAAGTTTTTAAATTTTGACTTTCTAGAACAAGAAATTCACGACCAACACGAAAAAAAGTTCTTTATATCACTGGGCGGGTGTATATTTACAACAGTTACATCCTTCATGCTGAAAAGTAGAAAAAATATCATCTCTGTTCTAACCGCGATCATTATTGTGGTGGTGATTATTATTCCTGCATTGCCTGGAGGTGGAAATTGTATATAAAGTAAAAACGAAATACAAAAAACCCGCCTCCAAAAAAGGCGGGTTTTTTTATGCCTTGTCATTTCATTCGGTGTACTAAATCATAAATCTCCTCCGGGATTTCGGAGAATAAAAAATGGCGGTCTATTATAAAGAAGATACGTTACTGTGGCTCGACGGAAGCCTCGTGAAGGCCTCGGAAGCCAAAATGGATTTATATAGCCAGTCGCTTCACTATGGCTATTCAGTCTTCGAAGGCATCCGTTCCTATCGAAACATTCACGGCGAAACACGGATATTCAAGGCCGTTGAACACTATGACCGTCTCCGGCAATCCGCACTAGCCATGAACATGCCCTATAGCTGGCAAACGCAGGAATTGATCGCCGCCACCTACGATGTCTTGCGATCCAACAATTTCCAGGACGCCTATATCCGTCCCATATTGTATGCGCCGGCAAACATGAGTTTCTCCCTCAATGACAAATCATTCCTCGCCATCGAGACCTGGGAAATGTCGCCATTCCTTGGAGAGAAGCTATTGAAAATATTCACCTCATCCTTCCAACGTCCCAATCCGAAGGGATTCAAGATCGAGGCCAAGGCCGGTGGTCACTATGTGAATTCCATCCTCGCCAGCCAGGAAGCCAAGGCGAAGGGATTCGATGAAGCGCTTCTCACCGATATGAACGGCTTCGTTGCCGAAGGAACCGGCGCCAATGTCTTCTTCGAAAAGGACGGTACGCTCGTTACCCCGGCGCTCGGAAATATCCTTCCCGGAATCACCCGCGCAACCGTGCTGGAGCTTTGCGGAGAACTCGGCATCCCGGTAGAAGAACGACTATTTACCGCCGATGAATTGAAAGAGGCCGACGCCGCCTTCTTCTGCGGTACCGCCGCGGAAGTGATCGGCTGGGAAAGTCTCGACGGACATACCTTCCGGATGGACTGGGATCAATCGTTGAGCCGGATCATACAACAGGCATACAAGGACAGGGTGGTGGAGAAAGAGATCGTTCGCAAGGATATACCTGCATCCGTGAAAAAAGCAGACGTATTCGTGCAATAACAGGTCATTACATTCATCATAAAACGAAGAACAGATAAGCATGGAAGAATTAAATAGATACTCGAAAGTTGTAACGCAAGACCCGACGCAACCCGCGGCGCAGGCCATGTTGTATGGCATCGGGTTGACGGAAGAAGATCTTAAGAAGCCACAGGTAGGAATTGCAAGCATGGGCTATGATGGAAACACCTGTAACATGCATTTGAACGATCTCGCCAAGGTGGTGAAACAAGGTGTTTGGGACAACGACCTCGTTGGGCTCATCTTCAATACCATCGGGATCAGCGACGGCATCAGTAATGGCACCGATGGCATGCGCTATTCACTCGTTAGCCGCGATATCATTGCAGATAGCATCGAGAGTGTCTGCGGCGGCTTCTATTACGATGGACTCATTGCACTACCCGGTTGCGATAAGAATATGCCAGGCTCCATCATGGCCATGGGCCGGCTCAACAGGCCTTCCATCATGGTCTATGGCGGCACCATCGCTCCCGGTCACTACAAAGGACAGGAACTGAATATCATCTCCGCCTTCGAGGCACTCGGTCAAAAAATAGCAGGGAACCTCGACGAAAACGATTTCAAGGGAATCGTTCAGCATTCCTGTCCCGGTGCAGGTGCGTGCGGCGGAATGTATACCGCCAACACCATGGCCAGCGCTATCGAAGCATTGGGCATGAGCCTCCCCTACTCTTCCAGTAATCCCGCCCTCAGCGAAGAAAAAAAGAAAGAATGCTTCGATGCCGGCAAGGCAATAAGAATACTACTCGAAAAGAATATCACGCCGAAGGACATCATGACGAAAGAGGCATTCGAAAATGCCATTACACTCATCATGATCTTCGGAGGAAGCACCAATGCCGTTCTTCACCTCATCGCCATGGCGAAAAGCGTGGATATCCCGCTCACGCAGGATGACTTCCAGCGCATCAGCGATAAGACACCCGTACTCGCCGATTTCAAACCTAGTGGCAGGTACCTCATGCAGGAATTGCATGAACACGGTGGCGTACCCTCTGTAATGAAATACCTGCTGAAGAAAGGATTGCTGCATGGTAATTGTCTTACCGTCACCGGCAAAACGGTCGCGGAAAACCTGGCAAACATACCCGACCTCGACTTCGACAAACAGAAGATCATATATCCGCTGGAGAGTCCCATCAAACAAACCGGGCACCTGCAGATCCTCTATGGCAATCTTGCCGTGAAGGGT
>DATHKS010000190.1:0-2611 GCA_035488975.1 Chitinophagaceae bacterium
CGACCCGAATAATCTCGGTCCCATACTCACCTACGATGAATCCATTGCGGCTATTTCCGATTTGCTGAACGAGGCAAAGACAGATCTTACCGGCGCGGCGATCGTCTTTGCGCTTAATAGCGGGTTCACCGATCTCAGCGATGGCCCGGGGCTGATCAAGCTCAACCGTGCCATTGCGGCAAGGGTGGATGTATATCGCAAACTATGGACGGTTGCCTTGACCGATCTCGCAGCCTCATTCCTTGACATCAATGGCGATTTCACTAAAGGCGCCTATGAAATATTCAGTACCGGTAGCGGGGATGTACTCAATCCTGCTTATTTCGATCAGAATGCTGCCGGTGAAGTAAGATTGGCGCATCCGTCTTATGTCACTGACATTTCAGCCGGCGATTCACGTATTGGAAAGGCTACGCTTCGCACAGCCACTGCCTCCAACTCGGGTCTTAGCAGCAACCGGGACGTATGGGTCTATCGTTCCAGCACAGCTCCCATTCCCATCATACGGAATGAAGAACTGGTACTTCTTTATGCAGAGGCTAATTTCCAGCTGGACCAATTGCCCGCGGGGAAGACGGCATTGGACAAGGTAAGGGCTACCTACGGCCAGACACCTACCGGCGCGTTGTCAAAAGAGTCGTTTCTAACGGAAATGCTGAGACAACGCCGGTTCTCTCTTTACTATGAAGGACACCGCTGGATCGATATGCGGCGCTACAATCTTTTGGAGAGCCTTCCAAAAGACCGCGCAGGCGATGATGTATGGGTGAACATGCCGATCCCCTCTACGGAACAATAGCATTAACAGGGAGTGTGCGTTTATTCGCACACTCCTTTCATCAAATAACTTATCATATGGCACATATAGATCTCAAGAATGATCTGCCCGGCATACGCGGCCCGATGGCCTTCCGGCCGGAGACGGCGAAACCGCTGAATGAATTGGCCGAGCTCTTATTGCGCGATGATAACAATACATTGTCACGTGGCGACCGCGAATTGATCGGTGCATATGTATCGTCACTGAACGATTGCTTCTTTTGCCAGAATGTGCATGGCGCCCTCGCGCAGCATTATATGGGTTGTGATATTGCATTCATCGATGAAATAAAGAAGGATGCCATGTCGGCTTCGATCCCGGAAAAATTAAAGAGCCTGCTGGCCATTGCCGGAAGCGTACAAAAGGGAGGAAAGCATGTGACGAAAGACCAGATAGACGAAGCACGCGATAAGGGAGCGACAGATAGGGAGATCCATGACACGGTATTGATCGCGGCTGCCTTTTGCATGTACAACCGCTATGTAGATGGTTTGGCCACCTGGGCGCCGGAAGACCGGAATGTGTATGTGCAGCGTGCACCGCGCAGGGCCGAAGAAGGATATATCGATTTCGACCTATATAAATGACACGGTTAAAAATATAATCAAATGAAAAAATTTTTTTGGTTCGGCCTCTTGGGATTGTTCCTGTTCGAGATAGCGAACGTCTATTTCATCATGCCCATGCCCGGCAGCCAGGATATGAACAGCATCGATGCTGCTTATTTTCTCTACAAATGGCGCTGGATCTTCAGGGTCATATTCGGCCTGATGATACTGGCAGGTCTGCTACGGGGAGAATGGAGAAGAAAATGGATTCTTGTTTTCCCTATCGCGATCGTTTGCGCCGTCATTTACATGGCCAATTTCCAAATGGCCGCTGATCATATGTTCTACCAGCCTTCGACGGTATTGATGACGGCTGCAGACAAAAACCAGGTGGATGCAGACCGGCTGGTGATCGGCGTTGTGAATAATGGACAGGCAAAGGCCTACCCGATCCGGTTCCTCGGCTATCATCACCAGGTACGCGATACAGTGGGAGGAAAGCCGATGATCATCACGTATTGTACCGTCTGCCGTACAGGTAGAGTGTATGAGCCGGTGGTGAATGGAAAACCCGAAACATTCCGGCTTGTCGGGATGGATCACTTCAACGCCATGTTCGAGGACGCGACCACCGGTAGCTGGTGGAGACAGGTGACAGGAGAGGCGATCACAGGAAAGCTAAAGGGACAACAACTACCCGAAGTATTCAGTACGCAGACTTCGCTCGCGGAATGGCTGCGCCTCAACCCGGGCTCGTTGATCATGCAGGCTGACCCCAAATATATCGGTTCCTATGATACCACGATGCGATATGAGAGCGGGAAGAGCAAAAGCAATCTAACGGGAACGGATAGTCTTTCATGGAACAGGAAGTCATGGGTGATCGGGGTAAAGGCTGGTGAGCAGAGAACGGCGTATGACTGGAACCAGTTGAAGAAACAACGCCTTATCGAGGACAATGGCGGCAAGGTGCCGGTGGTCCTTGCACTGGCGCAGGATGGGAAAAGCTTCTTTGCATTCGAGAAGCCTTCGATCAATACCAGCTTCTCACTACAGAACGATACTCTCTTTTCAGAAGGACATCATTATCGCATCGATGGAAAGGGCATCGATACTTCCTA
The DNA here is from genome assembly GCA_035488975.1 of Chitinophagaceae bacterium. Lineage (GTDB taxonomy): Bacteria > Bacteroidota > Bacteroidia > Chitinophagales > Chitinophagaceae > DATHKS01. Next base: position 2,490 of record DATHKS010000190.1, read on the forward strand.
TTCATTGAAACCATTAAAAGCCTTCCAGGAATTCTGGCATAGCTGGGAAACATTCAATCCCGGGACGAAACGATTCCAGGAATAGTCTTGCTGGACGATCAACTTAGAAATGCCCGATGCAT
>DATHKS010000191.1:0-3159 GCA_035488975.1 Chitinophagaceae bacterium
GGTGCCCATGAAAACTATAAGCTAAAGACCATGAAGGATAAGACGGAACTCACCATCGATATGGACATGACGGATGAATTCAAAGAATATTTTTTGAAGACCTGGCCACTCGCGCTGGAGAAGGTGAAGGAGCTGGCAGAACGTGAATCGTGAATCGTCAATCATCAACGTGAATCGTGAAACGTCAATCATCGACGTGAATCGTGAAACGTCAATCGTGAATAGCCTCCGAAACTTTGGTTTCTCCTAAATGCCTCGCCGGCACCTGGAAGACTCTTCAGGTGGCTGTTCACGATTACCGATTAATCCCTTAATGTTTTGTCGTCGAACCCTTTAAGGAGAATTCAAGTTTCGGAGGCTATTCACGATTGACGTTTCACGATTCACGTTTATTGATGTATATTAGTATGGCGTGTTTCATACTTAAACCACCACCGGTATGGCAAACGATCAACCACCACCAACACAAGCCCTTCCTCCAACCCCAACGCCTCCTACTCCCAAACCTCCCAACAAATGGCTGCGTCTGGGACGTAAGATCCTGATCGGAGCACTAATCACCTGGGTTGTTAATTTTCTTTTATTGAAGACAGGTTGGGACAGCTGGGAAACCTTTTCCAAAAAGGCCGACAGTTTTTCGGGAAGCATGATGGATGGTGCACTGCGCCTGAGTCCGCTGAATCTCTGGAACAGCATCAAATCGGATCAGAAAACATACGTGCTCGATAACTCGGAATCACGCTACATAGGAACGTATCGCGAGACCGGCACAGTAAGTCTGAAGGATAAAATACTTACCTGGCTTGGATATTATTGGTATACCGAATCGGGCAAGGCATTCTGGGTGGGGCGGCTCATCATGATCATTGCGCTGATAGTTGGAATAGGCATCGCCGTGGAAAAATACAGTGACAAAGACGGCTTCATTGAAAAGATCGTCTTTCCCATCAACGCCCTCTTCCGGACAATGGTCTTTTTATTAGGCCTGGGATTCTTTGCCCTGGCGCTTTATGTCCTTATGAAAATATTACTGGCCGTCGTGGGCGGTCTTGTCATAATATTCTCCACGCTCGCCACCGGTGGCGGTATTGTCAAACTGTTGCTCGAAGAAGCCAAGAACGAGGCGGCGGAGGGTTCGAAGAAAACGATAGCAGCGTCCGTCCTGCCACTTTTCATTGGGAAACTCTGGAAGAAGTAATTCAAAATTCAAAAGTAAAAATTCAAAACTGCAGACTCTTTTTTTGAATTTTGAATTATTTCTTGCTGAGTTTCTCTTTAAGGTACTTGGTGATCGCAATGAAATTCTTCTTCTTTTCATCATCGACTCCCTCTTCGGTTTGCATATGTTCCGCCCATCCCAAGGGCGTGCCATCATATATCCTGTCTTTAAGGTCGAGTCCCGCCCCTGCATCGACGAGCAATTTCACCGCATCCAGTGAACCGGAACAGATTGCCTGGTGAAGAGGAGTGGCATGCGAGTGGAAGCCGGTCCCGTCCTTCGGGTAGCCATTTGGATTTATTCCCATTCCCAACAACAAAGAGATCATTCCGGACTTTCCATAAAATGCGGCAGCCGTAAGAGCGGTCAATAATTCGTTCTCGCTTGCGCCGGATGCCAATTTCTTTACATCGTCTGTCCTTTCGAGGCAAACCGCAGCTGCTAATGTCAATTCACCTCCCCGTTCAATAAGGTGTTTCGCGGCCTCTATATTTCCGTGTGCAAATGCGCCCAGCCCATCGCCGGGTTTCGCGCCGGCATCTATCAGCAGGTCGATCATCTCTATCTGTACACCACATTCCTTCGGAATTCTTCCGGTTGCCACCAGGCCCAGTGTATAGTCGAGTTGTTCCTGGGTATTTGCCGCTGCCTGCTGTTTAATTACCTGAACCAGGAAGCGGGTCACTTCCACAATATTGGCAGGTAACCTGTCAATGCGAATCGGATTATCGGCCACATGCCATAGCAGGTAGGGAGTTTTGAAATATCCATCCGTTGGATAGCTGAGGCGTGTGGTCGCCAGGTGCGGATGCTTACTTAGGAGTTCTTTCAACGCATTTAAATTCCCGTTATCGATGGCCGCTACCGCCTCGAGAAATAACGCATCTGTATTTTCAGGATTCTCCATGACAAAATTATATTGATGACGCAAAGATGGGATATTAAGACAATGGCTCCGCAGAATTTCACCTCATTTTTCCAGATAATTTTCATACACTTTTCGCAGCGCAGCGGCCGGGAAAATTCCATTTGATCAGAACCTGATGACTATAGCCAACGGACATTGCTCATCGTAGCACGCCAATTGGCACATTATTCTATCGTCTCTCAAACCTATACCTCGTCCTATGTCCCACACCCTGTGATATCGCCACAACGCGGTTATAACTGCGGAAATTAAAATCATCGAAGTAAACGTTCAGAATATTATTGGTCGAGAAATCGGCCAGGAAAAGATCCATCACCAGGTGGCTCTGATCGTTCCAGTCGCCGTCTTCATCGTAGTAACCGTCTCTCACTCTTCGCATGGTCCAGTTTCCTTTTAGCGTATCCGACGCGTTGGTGAATTCCGCCTGCCCGTTCTCAAAGAAATGAAAATTGCCGCCGGTATAGGGAGACGATATTTCATCCCATCCCAGGAACCGTGACCGGGAGACGTCCTTCAATAGCCAATCGCCGACTATCTTCTCATCGGCAGGAGTGAACCACTTCCTACAGCCGGCGGCTGTAAGTATCATTACCAGCAGGAATAACGGGAGTAAATGTTTTTTCATAACGAGGTTTTAATAGATGATGATGTATAGTTATCCCGTTTTTCAGAGGTGAAAAAGTTAATACCGGTGCCGCGCATTTTTTTAACAACTTTTCAACGCGCGGGGATTACCTCCGCATAGAAGAAGTTCAGCCAGGTACGGTTCAAAGGCCAGTCATCCAATTGACAAATTGTTTTCTTACCTTAATCGCCTGATCTTTTCAACCAATCATTATGAGACTGCTTATTCCCGTTTTCCTGTTACTCTTATTCAACCAGGTTTCCGCCCAGGACAAATCGCCGAAAGAATGGCGTGATGGTAATCTCACCATTACCAGACACCAGCTGAAGATCGGTGCCGAAACGCTCAACTACACCGCCACCACGGGTTATATGGATATCCGCGACG
>DATHKS010000192.1:0-2726 GCA_035488975.1 Chitinophagaceae bacterium
CCTGGGCGAATAATCCTGCCGATGCCAACTTGTATAACAAGGAAGGCCTGCCTGCCTCGCCGTTCCGTACGGACTCGTGGCCGGGAGTTACGCTTGGGAAAAGTGACTACAAATAAATGATCATTAACAACTGAATAAAAATATTCCGATGAAGGATCATTCAAAAAACTGGCTGGCCTGCCTGCTTTTTACCGCGGTGTCCGCCTGCAACAATCAATCCACGCCGGCGCAGCAAGATGCTGCCACGCCGCAAAAGGATTCGCTTGCAAGAGGCAGCTATGGTTATGATCTCGGGTTCCTGAAAAAACATACAGAGGGGATCGTCGAGTTATCCGACGGCATGGGTGCGAAGATTTTGCTTTCTGCCGACTACCAGGGTCGCGTGATGACGAGCACCTCCGCAGGCGACTCCGGCAAAAGCTTTGGCTGGTTGAATTACGATCTCATCTCCGCACTTGTCAAACGAAAACAATTCAACCCCGTTGGCGGGGAGGAACGATTCTGGATAGGCCCGGAAGGCGGACAGTTCGCGTTCTATTTTCCACCGAATGATTCCTTCTCGATCGCTTCCTGGCAGGTGCCCGCGCTCGTGGATACGATCTCCTATCATGTTGCGCAGCCGGATCCAACCCACGCCGTCTTCTCACAATCCGGGCAACTGACCAACTACAGTGGCTCCGTCTTCAACATACAGATCGACCGCGAGATCGCACTGCTCCCGAAGGCGGCACTCGAACAGGAATTAAAGATCTCCATTCCCGAAGGCGTAAGCTCTGTGGGCTATCGCACGTCCAATTCAGTTACCAATACAGGCAGGAACGACTGGAAGAAGAGCACGGGACTCCTCTCCATATGGCTGCTCGGGATGTTCACGCCCACACCGCAGACCGTCGTGATCATACCATTCCACCCGCAGGCCAATGCACGATCGCTGATCACCGACAATTATTTCGGCACCGTTGCTCCCGAAAGGCTGCAGGTAAAGGATAGTGTTCTGTATTTCACCTGCGATGGACTTTCGCGTGGTAAGATCGGGCTGTCGCCGCTCATCGCCAAACCCGTGGCTGCCGGTTTCGATTTTAAGAACAATGTCCTCACTCTCGTGATACCAACCATCGACAGGCAGGGCATGTATGTCAATTCCAAATGGGAAAAGCAAAAAGAGCCTTACAAAGGAGATGTCATTAATGCCTACAACGATGGCCCCCTCGCCGATGGTTCACAACTCGGGCCTTTCTTCGAAATCGAATCTTCATCGTCCGTCAAAGAAATGAAAAGCGGTGATGCCTTGCACTATTCGCAAGTGACCTGTCATTTGCAGGGCGACTATTCCGCGCTACGCGGGATCGCTCAACAATTGTTACATGTGGATCTCGATGAAATAAAAAGATAAGAGAAACTCTGGCTATGCATTTATATAAGACACGGAAGGGAAACATGCTTGCTTACGACCTGGGGCATTACGTGATAGGTATGGACTGGGACACGTTGATCAACCGGGACGATCTGCATCGATATATTTTGGGATCGCTCGGCGCCATGAAAAAAATAAGCAAGGATGACTTCGACCTGGCTACCACAAAGGACGTGAGCGCTCCCATCGGTACACAGGAAGTATGGGCCGCCGGTGTCACCTATCTCCGCAGCCGCAATGCCCGCATGGAAGAAGCGCAGGATACTGGCGGTGCGGATTGCTACCAGAAAGTGTACGAGGCGGAGCGACCGGAACTATTCTTCAAATCCGTTGCACACCGGGTAGCCGCCGATAGGGAAGAGGTGTACATCAGGAATGATTCAAGTTGGAATGTTCCCGAACCAGAACTCACCCTTTACATAAATTCAAAAGGAACGATACAGGCATACACGATCGGGAATGATATGAGCTCGAGGAGCATCGAAGGAGAAAATCCGCTCTACCTGCCGCAGGCAAAAGTATATGAACGAAGTGCAGCATTGGGTCCCTGCCTTTACATTCCACCCAAACCCATCTCCCTGGAGACGATGATTCACCTCGAGATCCATCGCGGCGATAAGATGATGTTCAAGGACTCCACGCCGGTGAGCCGGATGAAAAGATCGCTGACCGAACTCGCCGCATACCTGTTTCGCGAATGCGATTTTCCAGTGGGTTGTTTCCTGATGACAGGCACCTGCCTCGTACCACCGAATGATTTTACACTGCAGAAAAAAGATAGAGTTGAGATTCGTATTGAAGGGATCGGTACGTTGACGAATACGGTCTCCGGGAAACCATAGACTTCGGGTCAATTTTTTCTAATAAATCTATTCACATGACTACATCAATGAAACACCGGTTAACAGCCATTCTCACCACCACTTTCATTTCCCTCGGTTGCCTCGCGCAAAAATTCAATGGGATCGACGTGAACCTCGGTAATCTGTATCGCGTATCGGATGCAAAGACCCGGTCGATCAGTCCCGAGAACTTCAATGGAGAAAAAGGAAAAGGGGGAATGGCTACAAAGGGAACAGGGGAAGGAGCATCCCGGGAACTGGGTCAGGGTTGGAAGGTAAGTCCGAGCGTTATCATCCAGATATGCTGAATGGAACCGGACCCATCTATCTCCGCAACGGTGAAGCTGGTCTTTGCCTTGATGATAACGCTCGGACTGACCTTCCAACCCTGACCCAGCTCCCGGGATGCTCCTTCCCCCGTTCCCTTGGTAGCCATTCCACCTTTTCCTTTTTCTCCATTGAAGTTCTCG
>DATHKS010000193.1:0-4397 GCA_035488975.1 Chitinophagaceae bacterium
GTCATACAGGTTTCCCAGTCCTTGCCATCCAATTCACTGAGGTTAGGTATTCTTTGTTCGGGTGTTTTATAGTCGCCGGGAAAATTGGGACGTTTAAGGCGATCGTTGGTGATGATGTTTGGCTGAAGTTTAAGCAGGGCATTCAATTTCTCCGCATATTCATCCGTCATTCCTGTAGGAGTATCCCACCAGAGAACGGCAACGTCGCCATAGTTCGTCAGCAATTCTTTTACCTGTGGCACTGCTACATCATCCATGTATTGCGACATCGTCTTTGTCGTCTGTGCAGGATCCCAGTGACCGCTATTGGCAGCAGTGTACGCATCGATCCTGGCGGAATCGGGATTCGCCCAACCCTCACTCGTTGCTTTCCTGGCAGCCGAACCACCGGGATTATTCCAGTCCTGGGCCTGCGAGTAATAGAACCCTAATCTAATTCCATTCTTCCGGCATGCCTCGGCCAATTGTTTAAGTATATCTTTTCCGTATGGCGTAGCATCCACTATATTCCATTTACTGGCAGCAGATTTAAACATCGCGAAGCCGTCATGGTGCTTCGCGGTGATCACGATGTATTTCATGCCGGCGTTCTTTGCCATCTTCACCCATGCATCCGCATCAAATTTTACCGGGTTGAATTGCTTCGCAAACTGCTGGTACTCGGCTACGGGAATCTTTCCCCTATTCATGATCCATTCGCCGATGCGGTTGATCTTTTGTCCATTATATGTACCTGCGGGTACCGAGTACACTCCCCAATGGATGAACATTCCGAAGCGTGCCTCCCGCCACCATTCCATCCGGTCGTTTTTTGCTGAGGTTTGTGCATGTGAAGGGCTGATCAAATAGCTGCAAATGGCTATTAAAAAAAGAAGTTTTTTCATATATGGGTCTGTCGTTGATAGGAAATGAAATACGCCAAATTTACACTGCAACTAACCAATTATTGAGGAAGTTTCTCCACTGAAAACTCCCTTTTTATTCATCTATTTTGGCAATTAACAAGCCGGCGATTTGAATTTAGTCGCAGGTGTAGAGAGGGTCGCAGGCAAACCCCTACTTCGCTCCCGCTCCAACGTCGCCGGGAAGCAGTATGTGGGCCTTTCCAGCATCCGAAGAAAATTGATCCGCCCCGGTATCCCATTTCCCCTTCCTTGGCTGACCATCCATATCGACTGCTACCTGGGGATAGTTTCCCTTCGCGGCATTGATCGCCGGACTTCCTTTTTTAAGATGAAATATTCCCGAGGCATCCTTAACCAGTTTGGGATCGGCAGTCGTATAGGTTCCGGCAGGCATATCGCCGGCGCCCTTGGTATCAAATAAAATATTGCCTTCCCATGAAGGATGAGCAAAGGGACCGACTATCGACACAGCCGGCCCGCCTCCCTGGATGATGTTATTCGCAATAGTGATAAAGGTTGAACCCAGTCCATTGGGCCTGGCGGCCTGCGTAATATTATTTTTGTTGTTGACAAGCGTATTAAAGGCGATCAATACCCTGTCGGGACGATCATGTTCGGTGAGCGGCGCGCCATCCGCTACCTCCGCTCCACCATTCCCGATATTGATGCCGGGATTACAATTTTCAAAGTAGTTGCTGTAAATAAGATGGTCATCACCGAAGATCCGCAGTCCCGGTGTGTTGAAGAAATAATTACCATAGATCTCGTTGTGATTCCCATGGCGAAGGGTGAACTGCGCCGGGCAATCGCGAATGGTATTGTACCGGACCGTAACGGCAGAGGCCTTGATGGAGATGAGCTCATTCTCGCCCGCACATTTCTCAAAAAGGTTAAACTCGACAATGCTATGGCTTGATGAGAGACTGAAACCGCTCAGTCCAAACTGCAATGTCTCCGCACCATTCGCTCCGCCCTGGTCGGGAAAATTGAGGAAATAATTATGATGTATCCAAAGTCTTTCCGCTACCTGGCTGCCGCTTCCCCGGATCGCGAGGATCCGGCCCATGGCATGCTTGTTCTGAAATGTATTATAATCGACCTGGTGATCATTGCCGGCAATGGTCAGGTACTCTCCTACTCCGGGTGTCTCAAAAATATTATGTGTCCATTCGCAGAAACTGGTGCCGGCGTCCGATCTCGCCTTCGAGGCGGTATGCGTGAATTTGAAACCGCGAATAATAACATAGGCGGCGGGGCTCACGAGATTAAGGCCACCGGCGCCGGTGATCTCGGCGGCTCCCTGCTTTTCCGCCGCGATAGTGATAGGCTTGCCCGCAGCTCCAACGCAGCCGACTGTAATATCGTTGGTAGTACTGTATACACCACTGGTCAAAAGAATGATATCTCCCGGCTTTGCCGCATTGATCGCTTGTTGCAAAGCAGCAATGGAGGAAACCTTTATGGTGCTGGCCTGGATCTTCGCCGAACCAAGCAGGGCGAGCGTTAAGGCGAAGAGGCAATATTTTTTCATAGTTTATTTTACTTATTTATCCGCAGATATTAGTTGCACTTCCAGCAACTTCATTAATTCTTCTTTGGTAATTGTGATGGGGGTGATCCGTAAAGTAAAGGACCCGGCGGGTAGCGATATACTTCCCAACTCTTTCAGTGTAATGACGGTTGTATCCCCCGGATCAGTTGCAACGTCGGCCTCCATGCGATAGAATTTTTGCGATGAATCCGGGTAGTCACGATATATCATAATGGAATATGAACCGCCGCTCGTCTCCTTCGGAGCAATATATTTCACGACCGGCTTGAAGTGTCCCGGTTGAATTATCCGGAATTTCCACTCCAGGCTTTGCTCCTTTTTTTTCCATCTTTCTACATAGTAACGATCGGTCTTCCCATCGCCAAAGCCAAACCCTTTACCGGTTTGTTTCGCATCAAATGCAAGCAGGCGGGTGACCGGTATATTAGGCGCAATGAAGCGCGTGGTATCCACCTTCAATGGGCCTTTCAATTCCATCACGATAACGGTATTCGCTGTATCCGGAACTGCAAGTGGGAGAATGATCTGAACGTCATTTTCATTCAACCTTTTTACTACCAATTGTTTCTTCAGGCCGGCTAAGAAGTAAGTCTTTCCAACCGCGGATCTCAATCCTCCCAGGTATAATTTTCCATCGGCAGGATACTTAAATACATGGAGATATAATTTATTTCCCTTTAAGGTGCTTACACCCCAATTCTGCAATGGCAGCGGACTGGCCTTCGTTCCATAAATACTTTCTCCATTCTTATCCATCCATTTGCCGATGCCTTTCAATATGGCAAGGTCTTTCGCATCAAATTCGCCATCGCCTTTCGGGCCGATATTCATCAGCAGGTTGCCGCCCCTCGATACCGCATTGGCTAGTAATTGTATGAAATGACTTACCGATTTATGACTGCTGTCGTACTTATGATAGCCATAAGATTCATTAGTGGTGGGAATAGCCTCCCAATCACCGGCAACAGGATAGAATTCCGCAGGGCGGTCCGCCGTATTTTTATAATCACCGAAGTTAGCCGCCGCATTTCTCACAAGCCTCCCATTCACCACCACATCCGGGTCCGTCTCGCGAATGGCCTTTAAGATGCGGATATTCTCCGACAGCGGTAGTTTCTGCGGTGTATCGAACCAGAGGATGTCGGGATGATATTTTAAGATCAATTCCTTTATCTGGGGAATGGCCTTTTCATTGACATATTTTACCGCCCTTGGCAGCCATTCGGGATGTGTATCGTACCAATTGACGCCGCCAATCAATTTATCGCCACCGGGATTATTGTATTCCCAATCATTACCCGGCGCATCGGGGTGCTCCCAGTCGAAGGCATGGGAATAGTAAAACCCGAATTTGACACCATACTTCCTGGCTGCAGCGGCCAGTTCGGCCATGGGATCTCTCTTAAACGGCGTTTGCTTCACGATCGTAAAATCCGAGACCTTCGAATCGAACATAGCAAACCCATCATGGTGCTTGGCCGTAATGATGAAATACTTCATGCCGGCCTTCTTTGCATTCAATATCCATTGCTCGGCATTGAATTTCTCCGGGTTGAACTCATGTGCGATGTCCAGGTATTCCTTTCGTGTTATCTTTTCCTTCCGCATCAAATGCTCAGCGTAACCATTGACCTTCTGTCCCTTCCATTCTCCCCCGGGCAGGGAATAAATGCCCCAGTGAATGAACATGCCGAACTTCGCCTCGCGCCACCATTCAATGCGTTGCTCATGTGTCTTCATGGAGGCCGTCCACCAGCCATTGACTGCATCATCGATCGCCTGCTGGTCTCTCGAGGCAGCGCCAGTCTGAGCGTTAGCAATGCAAAAGTCAAAAGTAAAAAGTAAAAAAAGAGTCCTCAGCAGGGCTGTGTTTATTTTTGAATTTTGCATTTTTAATTTTGAATTTATCTTGTCATGAATTTCCAGCTCACCCTGCCGAT
>DATHKS010000194.1:0-2693 GCA_035488975.1 Chitinophagaceae bacterium
ACCGGCTGGAGGTCCCATCCTTTGAATTGCCGCCTGCCACATAGATCTTTTGCCCGGCATAGGCGGCGGAAAGATTAGTAAGCGGAACGGGTAGAGATGGCAGATCGGAAAATTCAAATTTCCTTGCGGTCTCATCGTACTTCATCAGGACAACCCTGTCGGAGATTCCCTTGTCATTTTCGCCGCCTATATACACCAGGCCTTCCGTTGTCATCACATTGGCACAATAAGCCAGTGGCCGCGGTAATCTCTCTTTGCATACTATTGCATTGACAAGATGTCCATTCTTCTTCTCGAAAAGATAGATCTCGTCGCGGTATGCTTTTTTTGCTCCACGCCAGGGCATCCCGTCGGGAAAGTTGGCGCCACCAGCTACGATGAGCCGGTCATGAATAATGCCCGTGACCGGGCCTGCCAAACCGCGCTGCTCCTCCACTCCGTCCGGGGAGGGGAGGGTATCAGCGACCGACCATTCAATTTCAACTTTCTCCTCTTGTCTATTGAGCGATTTGTTATTGATACAATTTAGTTCCGTCATAGTTACGAATAATATGAGAATAATAGTTTTCACCTTAATTAAATATACCCATCATAATTTCTAATCAATGCAAATGCGGGATTTAAAAAATGCAGTAGCACGCTTATTGACCCCATTTCCCAACGGGTAAACGTTTTAAGATAAATACCACAGGTACCCTGAATTCCAAAAACCCTTAAATCCTGTGTATAACCTTATCAAAAAAAGAAATTTCATTCAACTCCTTATAGAACTTATCGAACTCCTCACCACTCAACACCGAAAGCGGAAGCCTGCAAGGCCCCATGTCCCAGCCCAGCATCTTCATGATCGCCTTCTGCCCGGGGATCGGTGGATACTTCAATAGTATCCTGATCACTTCTACCATGTATGCATGCCGGTCACGAGCCTCCGCCAGGTCGCCGCGTTTAAAGGCCTCGATTGTTTCCAGGTACAGAGGCGCAGCAAACGTGTATGTGCTCCCAATGGCCGCCGTGGCGCCCACGGAGAGTGCAGGTAATAATAGTTCGTCCAATCCATACAAAATCTCGAACCTCCCATTGTCATAATTGAGACAGGATTGGTATTCATGTATTGCTGTCGAGGTAAATTTTATTCCTGCCAGGTTAGGAATGCGATCACCGGCTAGTTGCAGGAATTCTATCATATCCATGCTGACGCCTGTCAGGTGGGGAATATGATAGTAATAAAACGGAAGACCCGGTGCGGCGGAGGCGATCTCCGTCATGCAATCCACCAGGTTCTGAACTGAAATGGGCTTGAAATAAAAGGCAGCCACTGCTGAAAAAGCGTCTGCGCCGATCTTTGTAGCATGTGCCGCGAGGAGTTTCGACTCGGCAATGGAGCTATGCCCCACATGCACGATTATCAGGAGACGATGGTCAGCAGCTTTTACAAATGTTTCGGCTACTCTCATTCGCTCCTCGCTCGTCATATTAGGACCTTCTCCGTTGCTGCCGCATACGAAGAGGCCCTTCACGCCATCCTTCACCAATTTATCGACCAGTGCCGGAATTAATTCGAGATTTAGAGATCCGTCATCATTGAAAGGTGTAAAGGCGGCAGCTATCAATCCTTCGATTTTGATCATAGTTAGTTTTTAAAGAATTCGGGTAGTATTTTTTTTGCGGATTGCCGGGTTGATTGTACTTCTTCCTGTTCTATTCCTTTGTATGGCCAGCGCAAGCGTGGGTGTATGTCCATCCATCCGCCTACTGCTGCCATGAATTTATCGGCGGCCTGGTTCGAGTATTTCTTATCCCGTATAAAAGGAACGATTTGGTCATTCATGAATAACTGTATTCGTCCCTGCAGTTCGAGCGCAGCATCCATATCCGGGGCCATCATATCATACCATTGTTGCGCCGCGCCGGGATGCAGGCATGCCACGTTCGAATAGGCGCCATTTGCACCCAGTAAGATGCCTGTCGCCAGGTGATGACCGGGGATGAATAATGATAGGTCAGGCGCATGCTTCTTCATGTCCAGGTACCAGTTCTCATCACCACCAGCCAGTTTGCATCCCACGAGTCGGACACCGGCCTCTCTCATTGTTTCGAAGTCGTGTGGCTGCAGTCTGACCTTCGAGTGCGGCGGATTATAAAGTATGATTCCGATATCGCCTGCCAGCTCGGCCATGCGTTTTAGAAAATCGATATTCTCCTCCATCGTGGGAGGAAACCAGTCGGGTAAGATCACCTGGACAGCACCCGGCTGCAGGTGTATCGCCCTTCTCAGCCGTTCCAACGATACTACAGGGCTCATATGATTACAACCCAATTGAAAGGGCATCTGGGCCGCATTACATTTGTCAGCAAGCAATGTGCTTATAGCGTCAAATTCTTTTTCCGTCTGGTTGTAGAATTCGCCCGCGGTCCCATTGGAGTAAATGCCGTTCACTCCCATGCCGATCAATATATCGATCTCCAGTCCGAGCGTTTCATAGTCAATGCTGCTGTCCTTGTTGACCGGCAGAAGCAAGGTTGCCCAGTTGCCAAATATCTCATTGCTTTTTAGAGGGATCATGCTTTTTATCTTATTAATATCCGGCCGTCTGCGCGAGCAGTTTATTATTTGCCAGTACGGTGGTGTTCAACGGCCAGAACAAGGGGGTCGTCTTACCGATGAGATTGGGCACATATGTGTACACATCGAT
>DATHKS010000195.1:0-6698 GCA_035488975.1 Chitinophagaceae bacterium
CGACCTGCATGCCGGACAGGTAGATCTCGTGCGCCGTATTCATTACACAGGATATCCCTTCAATCTCGAAGGCCTGGTCGTTTTCCGCCTGCTTATCGAAGCCAAGGATATAACTCATGCCGGAGCAGCCTCCGCCCTTTACGCCCAGGCGTAATACCTGTGTAGTATCGAACCCCTCTGCCGCCATCAGCTTCCTTATTTCGGTGATCGCGCCTTCCGTAAGGGTGACAGGCGTCGATGTTATAATTGTTTCCATAGTGCAAATTTACATCGTTTCCGGCAAATGTTCTAGTCCCATCGCCAGCCGTTGCCTATTTCAAATTATCAAAATACCTAATTATGATTTGTTACTTTTGCTCATATCAAAAAAATCGCCATGGATCAGAACATGATCGTCCTTGTTATTTCAATTCTCGCCTTATTGATCTCGTTCTATTGCTTTTATTTAGTAAACGAATCCAAGAAGAAATCGTTGAAGTCGGCCTCTTCGGAAGGTTTCAGCAGCCGGCCGCTCCAGTTGCAGGCCTATGAACGCCTGGTGGTTTTGACGGAACGCATTTCCATTCCCAATCTCGTGAGCCGCGCCAGCCAGCCGGGGTTGTCTGCCCGTGAAATGCAACTGCTCCTGCTCGCGAGCATCAAACAGGAATACGAATACAATTCCTCGCAGCAGATATATGTCAGCCCGGTGTCCTGGGAAGCTGTGCGTAATCTCAAGGAACAGAACATGCATATCATCAACCAGGTGGGATCGACGCTGCCGCCGGAGGCTACGGGTTTTGACATCAATAAACGCCTTCTAGAATTCGTGATGACGCAGAAGAAAGGCGCCCTGCACGAGATCGTGCTCGAGGCGTTGAACTACGAGGCGAAGAAAGTAATGAAATAAGATATCTTCATGATTTAATGAGGCGACGCGGCGATTGCATTTGAAAAATACTCTACGATGGCGGACGACAAAAAGATAGTCACTGATTCAGGGATCGACATAAAGCCTGTTTACACCTCCGCGGATGTTGCCGCCACCGATATTCCATTGCCTGGAGAGTTCCCTTTCACACGCGGAGTGCAGGCCGACATGTATCGCGGAAAGTTATGGACGATGCGGCAGTATGCGGGCTTCTCTACTGCCGAGGAAAGCAATAAACGCTATCACTACCTGCTCTCACAGGGCGTGAATGGTTTGAGTGTGGCCTTCGATCTTCCGACACAGATCGGATACGACAGCGATCATGTTTTGTCGGAGGGCGAGGTCGGGAAGGTCGGAGTAGCCATCGACAGCCTTGAAGATATATCTACGCTTTTCGACGGCATTAAACTGGAAGAGGTATCCACCTCCATGACGATCAACGCCACCGGTTTCATACTGCTGGCATTCTATGTTGCCCAGGCGAAGAGACAGGGTGCCGATCTCCGCAGGATAACGGGCACGATCCAGAATGATATACTAAAGGAATATGCGGCACGCGGAACCTATATCTATCCGCCGAAGCCGTCCATGCAGATCATCACGGATATCTTTGAATGGTGTGCTATTGAGTTACCGAAGTGGAACACGATCTCCATTTCCGGTTATCATATCCGTGAGGCAGGCTCGACGGCCGTGCAGGAGATCGCCTTCACCTTAAGTAATGGCAAGGCGTATGTGAAGGCGGCATTGGAAAAGGGTCTTGATATAGATGTCTTCGGGAAGAGACTCTCTTTCTTCTTCAATGCACACAACAATCTCTTCGAGGAGGTAGCGAAATTCAGGGCGGCCCGGAAGATGTGGGCCGTGATCATGAAAGAACTCGGCGCTACAGACCCGAAGGCGATGATGATGCGTTTTCATACGCAAACGGGCGGCAGCACACTGACTGCCCAACAACCGATGAATAATATTTCCCGCGTCACTATACAAACGCTCGCTGCCGTACTCGGGGGGACTCAATCACTTCATACCAATGGATACGACGAGGCGTTGAGCCTGCCGACCGAGGAGGCTGCGCGGATCGCATTGCGAACCCAACAGATCGTTGCATTCGAAAGTGGCGCACCCGATACCGCCGATCCATTGGCCGGTTCTTATTATGTGGAGGCTCTAACGCGTGATGTGGAAGATGCCGCCTGGAAACTGATCCAGCAGATCGATGCAATGGGCGGCAGTGTTTCCGCGATCGAGCAGGGCTTCATACAGGACGAGATAGCCAGGAGTGCTTACGAATACCAACGCCAGGTGGAAAGAGTAGAGAAGATCATTGTTGGTGTAAATAAATTCCAGGTAGAAAATGAATCTCCGATCCCGGGTTTCCGGATCGATGACAGCATACGCCAGGTGCAGGTAGAGAAACTGGGACGTCTGCGCAACAACCGAAACCCTGCAAAGTGCGATCAACTCCTGCAGATGCTCAGCGACCGGGCGACCGGTGGCGAGAATATCATGCCGGCGGTGATAGAAGCCGTAGAGAATAAATGTACACTCGGTGAAGTGGCCGATACACTTCGCGAAGTGTTCGGAGAATATAAACAATAACCGAAAATGAAGAGTCCAGCCTATTCAATCGCGTTGCCGGGGCTACTCATCGTCGTCCTGCTTGCAACCACGTTTCTGCTGACGAGCCGGCTTTATCTTATTCCAATAGTGGAGACGGCTCTCCTCATTTTTTCCGCACTGGCCTGTACGATTGCTGCCTACAGGATATTCAGGAATATGCGTCCTCGCTTTCCGGTGGTGCTGAGTAATAGCCAGCGTTTATTATTTGCCGGCATTGCCATACTACTTGTAGCAGTTGTAGGAGGCGGGATATTCATATCAAGGTTGGCGAGCCGGTCCGCCGGCATCTTCACCAGCTATGAAGGAAGAATAGTAGTTGACCGGCCGGACATGAAATTTTATGTGTACAGGACAGGCTTCTCCGATATTTCCTTTTCTTTTACATCGCTGAGGTATAGTATGGGAATGGAATTCCTTTCGCATGATATTCCCGGCATGCACCTGGGCAATGCATCTATTGAAGAATTGGAGATAAACGGAGAGGATAGTTGCGTTGTTATTAAGAGTCCGGGTAATTCTTACCGGTACTTTCCCGCCACCCATCGCCTGCGATTGATAGAGCCTCTACCTTAATATAAGATGAAAACTATGTTAGTTCCCGGCATCACCAGCTCCATCGAAGATCTTCGCCAGATACTTGATCTCCAGCAAAAGAATCTGAAACAGAATCTCAGCGCCGGGGAAATGATGGAGCAGGGATTCGTTACGCTTGAACATACACTTACAATCCTGGAAGAGATGCATCGTATCGCGCCGAGTATTGTTGTAAAGGATGAAGGCAAGGTGATCGGCTATGCCTTGACGGAAACGAAAGAATGCAGGAAGCTCATGCCCGATCTGGAGCCGATGTTTGCTTTGTTCGATAGTCTGACCTGGAAGAATCGGCCCATCACCAGTTATTCGTATTATGTAATGGGGCAGATCTGCATCGCGAAGGAATGCCGCGGCAAGGGAGTGTTCGGGCTATTGTACGAACAGCACCGGAGGGTGTATCAGCCGGTGTTCGATCTTTTTTTAACGGAGATATCCACGAGCAATCTGCGTTCGCTTCGTGCACATGAGAAGACCGGGTTCAAGATCATTCATACACATAGAGATGAGGTGGATGAATGGAATGTGGTGGGATGGGACTGGGGACAATTTGATAATTTGGCAATGTGATAATGTGGGAATGTGCAAATATGCAAATGTGCAAATTGGGCGTGCTACGATGAGGAGTCTTTGATAAATATAGGAGAGATGCCGCCTCGTATTGTATTTTCTCATTTGGGGTGGTGGACAGGATTTGATCTTGCGGAAGTATACTACAAGGCTAAACTAATGGGACAATGAAATATTTTCCAAGGAGCTTGGACTTTTGTTAATAGTTGATCGACCCCCTCTCGGGGCCCTCCCTGTCTCTCCCCGCCTCCACCGCCTTTTTCGAGGTCCCTCCCCCACCTCCGCCGCCTTTTTCGAGCACTGTTCACGGTGCAGTAAATAGCCGTTCCCTGTCTAAAGCGTCAGCTCGACATCTTGAACAGCAGCAACCCTGCACATCAACAATCCACGGATCGTTCAGCTAATTTCAACCCATACCCGTCTACGTAAAACAGATACTTATTAAAGTGACTAATCAATCATAAGGCAAATATCGCTTGCCAGGCCAGCGATGCCAAGGGAAAAACACCAGAATAAAAAAATAAAAACGGAAGAATTAACAGGGTTTAAATTGTCCGTGATCACATTAGTCATTTAGGGCACGGTATAATCACCGATAAAATATTTGCAACCCCTAATCGTAATCCCCTTTCAATCCGCCTCTTCTCAAATGGCCCCAGCCCTTATTCCTTGTCCCTCATCCCGATTACTTCCCTATTTTTGTCTTCAACAAAATTCTCTCGATGAAAAGATCAATTCTCGTCGCCCTCCTCGGGCTCTTCTCCGCCTCTACCCTTTTAGCACAAACCCCTTCCTTCATCACCGACAGTCTCGACAGTTATATCCAACGGGGTTTGAAGGATTGGGATATACCCGGGCTGTCAATCGTGATCGTAAAGGACGGCAAGGTAGTAGCGATGAAGGGATACGGCGTTCGTGACATCAATACCAAAGAACCCGTAGACAAGAATACCCTGTTCATGATCGCCAGCAATACCAAACTCTTTACCGGAACGGCGTTGGCCAATCTCGATTTCCAGCATAAGCTCTCCCTCAATGACAAGGTCACAAAGTATTTTCCCGATTATAAATTGTATGAACCCACTACCACCAGTCTCTTAACCATCAGGGATCTGCTCACACACCGCATAGGCACGAAGACATTTCAGGGCGATTTCACCTTTTGGAATAGCAATCTCACACGCAGCGAGATCATGAACAAGATGCGCCTTCTCAAACCGATCGGCATCTTCCGGCAGGACTATGGATATTGCAACAGCTGTTTCATGACGGCCGGTGAGATCGTACCGAAGGTCACCGGGCAGCCCTGGGAGAAATATGTGCAGGACAGCCTGCTTACTCCGCTCGAGATGACACATTCGACCACAATATCTGCCGGCATGGAGAGCAAGGAGAATG
This sequence comes from Chitinophagaceae bacterium, assembly GCA_035488975.1. Classification (GTDB taxonomy): domain Bacteria; phylum Bacteroidota; class Bacteroidia; order Chitinophagales; family Chitinophagaceae; genus DATHKS01. The sequence continues at coordinate 5,093 of DATHKS010000195.1, forward strand.
TCGCACGGCCCTATACGACCAGCTTCACCGGGCAATTGAAACGCGTTCCCTATGATCAATGGGATAATCTCGGCCCGGCAGCAAGCATCATAAGTAACGTCAATGATCTTTCCCATTGGCTATTATTTCAATTGGACAGTGGCAAGTATAATGGGAAACGCGTGATGCCTTTCAGCGTGCTGCAACGCACCAGGGACATCAATATCATGCTATCGAGCCGGAAGAGTTCTTCCATGCCCATTCATTTCCGTGGCTATGCACTCGGCTTGCTCGCCGCCGATTACAACGGTCGGCAAATGTATTGGCACACGGGTGGCGCCGGTGGAATGGTCAGCAATGTGTGCTTCGTTCCGGAGGAGAACCTTGGAATTGCCATCCTGACCAATAATGATAACCAGAATTTCTTCGAGACCCTCCGTTACCAGGTACTGGATGCCTTCCTGGGCGTGAACTACACCGACCGGAGCAGGGCAGCCCTGACCGGCTTCAACCAGGATATGAAGGAGCAGCTACAACAGATCGAAAGATGGAAACAGCGCGTTAAGGGAAGTAAACCGGCTCTGCCACTCGCCCGGTATGCTGGAGAGTACACTAATGAACTCTATGGCTCGCTCACCATCACGCAAAAGGATAATCGTCTCTCCGTTCGTTTCAATAGTCATAAGGATCTTACTGCGACGCTCGACTATCTCGATAGCGACGAGTGGTTGCTCCGGTACGACAATATCGAATATGGCATCTACGCCATCAAATTCAAAGTCTCGGAAGGACTGATCGCCTCCATAGAAGTCAGGGCGAATGAATTTGTAGAGTTTGATCCTTATGTCTTCTCCAAGGCCAAATAATCTCATACTGTAGAAAAAAGGGTCCACATCCCTGCCTTCAATTCCCCTTTCATTGCATTGAAGGGGAATTTTTCCGATGGCTTGCAATTTGCATACTCTGTATATTCTTCACCTAATACAGATATATGAAAACAGTTGGGATCGTTCTAATCGTTGTGGGCATTGCCATGCTCATCTTCCGCGGATTCAGCTTCCAGACGGAAAAGAAAGTGATCGACGCCGGGCCGATCCAGGTAAATAAGAAAGAGAATAGATGGGTGGGCTGGCCGGTCTATGCCGGTGGCATTGCCGTCCTGGCCGGGGTGATCGTTGTTCTGGCCAGCCGCAAGAAAAACTAAGCATCGGTTGCTATTTCCCTTTCTGTGGCTGCGGCTTCCAGCTATCTTTCAATCCTACCGTCTGGTTGAACACCATGCCGCTGGTACTGCTGTCCTTATCAAGAATGAAATACCCCTTCCGCACAAACTGGTAGGCCTCGTCGAACTTTGCCTTCATTACGGATGGTTCCGCATAGACAGCCTGGATGATCCGCAATGAGGATGGATTTATATAATCTTTGAAATCACCTTCCTCATTCGACGGATCCTCCACCTTAAATAACCGGTCATAGATCCGCAGTTGCGCCGTGATTGCATGCTTGATACTCACCCAATGAAGAGTTCCTTTTACATGGATACCCGAGGTATCGTTCCCGCTCCTGCTTTCCGGAACATAACTGCAGTGCACCTCACTTACCTTTCCCGTATCATCCTTTACAACCG
>DATHKS010000196.1:0-5196 GCA_035488975.1 Chitinophagaceae bacterium
CATGGATCCCGGTTGCCAAAGGCGTGCAAACCTACATGAAATTTAAACACCTTTAACAATGAATTATTCATGAATCAAACTAAATACAGGCTTATCTTTGAGTATGGTCAAAGCACCCAGAAAAAAAGCATCCAAGAAGGACCTGATACTGCAAAAAGCCGCCATCATGTTCAGGGAAAAAGGGTTTGCTGCCACGTCCATGAGAGACCTGGCAGAATCGGTGGGGATAGAAGCGGCCAGTCTCTACAATCATATCCGCTCCAAGAACGAGATACTGGAAGCCATTTGTTTCGATGTCGCCAACCGGTTCAACACGAATATGGAAATAATGGAGGCCGGTAAGCAAGGCACCATCGAGAAAGTGGAGACATTACTTCGTTTTCACATCCGCCAGATGATCAACCAATACGAGGAAGTGTATGTGAGTGACCGCGAATGGAAGCATCTCGAGGAGCCCTATCTCTCCAACTATCAGAATCAACGCCGCAGCTATCGCAAGCGTTTCGCATCCATCATCGAGGAAGGTATCCAGAAACAGGAAATAAGAAATATCGATGCCCCCACTTCCATCCTGATCCTGTTGCATGCAGTAAGTGGTATCGAATCCTGGCATCGCTCCCGCGCGAAGATCAATGCCGAAGAACTCGAAGAAAACATGATCATGATCCTGATCGATGGCTTAAGAAAACAAGGCTGACCCATGTCCATTCATTTTCACCCTCTCCAAATAAAGGAAGTCCGGGCGGAAACGCCGGAGTGTGTCTCGGTAGCTTTCGATATTCCGGAACACCTGAAGAAGGATTTCACCTATAGCCAGGGTCAAAGCCTTACCATGCGCACCATGTTCGGGAAGGAAGAGATCCGCCGGACGTATTCCCTCTGCAGCTCCCCACTCGACAATGAATGGCGCGTGGCCATAAAGAAAATAGACGGCGGACTATTCTCCACCTTCGTGAACGAGAAATTGAAGAAGGGCGATTTCCTGGAGGTAATGTTCCCGGTAGGAAAGTTCTATACCCCGCTCGATCCCTCTCATAAGAAAAGATATACGGCCTTTGCTGCCGGCAGCGGTATCACGCCTGTATTATCGCTAATAAAGACCACACTGGCTACTGAACCGTTGAGTTCCTTCACGCTGGTGTATGGCAACCGCAGCCGTAATTCCATCATATTCTTCGAAGAATTGGAGGGATTGAAGAATAAATACATCGATCGCTTCAATCTCATTCATGTCCTCAGCCGCGAAAGAACGGATACGCCATTGAACTACGGGCGCATTGGCCATGATAAACTGGGCGAACTAGGCAAGCTGATCGATTATCGCCGAACGGATGAATTCTTCGTGTGTGGACCGGAAGAAATGATCTTCGGTGTCCGCGATTTCCTGGTAAACGCAGGTGTCGATAAGAAGAAGATCCACTTTGAACTGTTTACGACACCGGGTCAGAAGAATACTGCGGCGCGTGCGATATCAGCGGGTAGAAAGAAGAACACGGGACCCGTCAGCACGATCACCGTGAAGCTCGATGGCCGTTCCTTCGACTTCGATCTTCCATTATCGGACGACACATCGATACTGGATGCCGCGTTGAAGCAGGGCGCCGATCTTCCCTTTGCCTGCAAGGGCGGGGTCTGCTGCACCTGCAAGGCAAGACTTCTTGAAGGACAAGTCACCATGGATGTGCATTGGGGATTGGAAGATGAGGAAGTGGAACAGGGATACATACTCGCCTGCCAGAGTCATCCGGTGACGGAGAAGGTGATTGTTGATTTTGATGTGAAATAACAATTTGGCAATTTGATAATTTGATAATGATCCTATGATTCGTTAGTCATTACTGATCGGAGCACGCAGCATTGTCAAATTATCAAATTGTTCAGTTGGTTAATTGAAAACTATCTTTCACCCGTATATCCCTCGATGATGACCCGATCATCAGGTCGAAGTCACCCGGCTCGGCTACCCACTGCAGTTTGGCATTGTAGAACGAAAGCTTTTGTTTATCGATCACGAACCTGATCTTCTTCGATTCACCCGGTTCAAGACTTATCTTCTGAAAATCCTTCAACTCCTCCACCGGCCGCACAACGGAGCCGACACGATCCCGGAGATATAACTGCACCACTTCTTCTCCCTTGTACTTACCGGTATTGGTCAGCGTCATCGACACCTCTATCTTTTCATTCTGCTTCATTGTCTTTTTGGTCAATGAGAGATCGCTATACTTGAAATCGGTATAGCTCAGGCCAAAACCGAATTCGAATTTCGGATAGATGGAGAGATCATTATAGGATGAGCGATAGAACCGGTCGCTATCGTTCAACGCCGGGCGGCCCGTATTGAAATGACTGTAGTAAATAGGCAATTGTCCTTCCGAGAGGGGGAATGTCATCGGCAGTTTCCCAGCGGGATTATAATCGCCGAACAATACATCTGCGATGGCATTGCCGGCCTCACTTCCAAGCCACCAGGTGTAGAGGATTGCAGGGACATTGTCCGCCGTCCAATTGAAGATGAGGGGACGTCCTGCATTGATGAGTACCACCACGGGCTTGCCGGTTGCCTGGATTGCCTTGATCAGTTCTTCCTGCACACCGGGCAAGTGAATATTGCTGCGGCTCTTTGCCTCGCCACTCATATCCCGCCTTTCCCCGACGCTTAATACAACCACATCCGCCTGCTGCGCAACGGCAACCGCCTCCGCAAAGCCGGCCCGTGAAGTATCCTCGATGCCGCAGCCGAATGCATAAGAGAGACGTGTCTCGCTACCCAGCTTATTTTTCATTCCTTGCCATTGGGAAACGATGTAGCTGGAATCATCCGGCATTTCGATCGACCAGAAGCCCAGGTTTTGTTTTACCTCTTTCACAAGCGGACCAATGAAGGCGATCTTTCCATTCGATTTTGAAAGTGGAAGGACGTTATTTTGATTCTTCAGGAGCACGATGCTTTTCGCCGCCATTTCTCTTGCGGCCTTCACGTGGGCCGGATCATTCAACGCAGCCTTTTCTCTTTCGGCATTGCTGAAACGATAGGGATCATCGAAAAGACCCATTTCGAATTTCTTACGCAGTATCCGCCTGACGGCGTCATCCACCAATGCCAGCGGCACCTTCTTCTCCTTCACCAGCGTGGCGAGATGATTCTTATAGCTGCGGCTTTCCATGTCCATATCACTCCCTCCCTTGATAGCGGCAAGCGCCGCCTCATAATTATCCTTTACGAGACCGTGCTGGATCATCTCACCAACAGAGCCCCAGTCGCTCACGATGAATCCCTTGAAATTCCATTTACCCTTGAGGATATCGCGCTGGAGATAGGAATTGGCCGTTGCGGGTATTCCATTGAGGTCATTAAATGAATTCATGAAGGTAGCCGCGCCGGCATCGGCCGCTGCCTTGAATGGAGGAAGATAGACCTCCCATAAAAGGCGGTCACTCATATCCACCGAATTATAATCGCGCCCGCCGATAGCCGCTCCATAGGCGGCGAAGTGTTTGGCGCAGGCCATGATCGCATCGGTATTCCCGAGGCCCTTGCCCTGGAAGCCCTTTACCCTCGCCGTTGCTATCAGCGAGCCGAGATAGGGGTCCTCGCCGGCGCCTTCCATCACACGGCCCCAACGCGGATCACGCGCGATATCGACCATTGGGGCGAAGGTCCAGTGAATGCCCGCCGCCGAAGATTCGATGGCGGCGACACGGGCCGATTGCTCGATAGCCTTGAGATCCCAGCTGGCTGCTTCGCCAAGCGGAATGGGAAAAGTAGTCTTGTACCCGTGTATGATGTCCTGCCCAAAGAGCAGGGGGATCTTCATTCTCGATTGCATCGCCATCTCCTGCAATTGCCGCGTATGCTTCACTCCCATGATATTAAGCATGGAGCCAAGTTGTCCTTTCCGGATCTGTTCCTGCTTGTCGCCATCATTGGTGATGGGACCGGTAGAGATCCAGTCGCCACTATATTGATTGAGCTGTCCAACCTTCTCATCGAGTGTCATTAGCTTCAGCACTGAATCGACGCGCTGATCGATTGTCTTACGCTGTGCGGAGGAAATGAAGAAGGAAAGAATGGCGAGGATGGCGAGGCAATTTTTCATATGACCCAAAGATATTTAGAAAGTAATTAGCCAATTTGATAATTTGACAATTAGCCAATTCGGCGTGCTCCGATGAGAAATGCCTGCGCTGACGGGAGCAATTGGCACATTGGCACATTTGCTAATTGTCAAATTGTCAAATTGTTTTCTACCTTCATTTTAAACGATTTTAAATGCAGCCGACGAAAATTGCCATATTAGGTGCAGGATTCATTGCAGATATTCACGTGGAAAGTTATCATCGCTTCGTACCCAAGGCGGAGATAGTCGCCGTGTACACGCGCGATGGTCAAAAAGCCAAAACCTTCGCCGCCAGGCACGGCATTCCCCAATGGCATAGCGATATAGATAAATTGATCGCCGATTCCAATTGCGATATCATAGACATCTGCCTGCCCAATTTCCTTCATGTAGAAGCGACTCTCAAGGCGGCCGATGCCGGTAAGCACGTGATCATCGAGAAGCCGCTTGCCGTCACACTCGAAGAAGCCGACCGCATGATCGCCGCCTGCAAGAAGGCCGGAGTGAAACTGATGTATGCCGAGGAACTCTGCTTTGCCCCGAAGTATGAACGCGTACGTCACATGGTAAAGGAAGGCGCGGTTGGAAATGTCTATATGCTAAAACAATCGGAGAAACATTCGGGTCCGCATTCCGATTGGTTCTACGATATAAACATGGCCGGCGGCGGCGTCCTCATGGATATGGGTTGTCATGCCATCGGTTGGTTCCGTTGGATGCTTAAGAACGCAAAGGCCGTCAGTGTGTATGCTACCATGGCTACAGTACTGCACAAGGGAAGGACGAAGGGCGAAGACAATTCCGTGGTAATAGTGGAATTCGACAACGGTGTTACTGCCGTTGCCGAGAACAGTTGGGCGAAACACGGCGGTATGGATGACCGGTGCGAGGTACATGGCACCGGCGGCGTGATCTATGCCGATCTCTTCATGGGCAATGCAAGTCTTGCCTATAGCAAGGATGGATACGGCTATGCAATGGAAAAGGCAGATACCACAGCAGGCTGGAGCTTTCCCGTATTCGAGGAGGCGTTCAACCAGGGATACCCACACGAGTTGCAACATTTTGTCGACTG
>DATHKS010000197.1:0-2767 GCA_035488975.1 Chitinophagaceae bacterium
AAGGCAACTGGACGGAACAACGACTGGAAACACCTAAAGAACCAGGACGTAGTAATGATGCCTGACAAATGGGAGTATCCGTGGTATGCGGCCTGGGATCTGGCCTTTCAATGTATCTCGATGGCGGTGGTGGATCCGACCTTTGCGAAACACCAGTTGCTATTGGTGATGCGCGAATGGTACATGAAGCCGGATGGACAATTGCCGTCGTACGAATGGAACTTCAGCGATGTGAATCCCCCCGTGCAGGCATGGGCCGCCATGCAGGTGTATAATATCGAGAAGAAGAATACAGGTAAAGGCGATGTGACCTTCCTCAAGAAAGTGTTTCATAAGCTCCTCATTAATTTTACCTGGTGGATCAACCGGAAGGATATCAATGGCAACAATATATTCGAAGGGGGTTTCCTTGGGCTGGATAATATCGGTGTCTTTAACCGCAGCTTTCACTTCCCGGGTGAAGTACAATTGGAACAAGCAGATGGTACGAGTTGGGTCGGCACCTATGCACTCGACATGATGGATATCGCTGTTGAAATAGCGATGAACGATGCGTCATTCGAGGATACGGCCACCAAGTTCTTCGAACATTTCGTTCTGATCGCCGAATCGTTGAATGAGCACGGGCTCTGGAATGAAGAGGATAAATTCTTTTATGATGTGCTGTGCGTGAGTGGGGCCGATCCTATTCCGTTGCGTATCCAATCGATCGTAGGCGTGACCTCCCTGTATGCCGTGTCTACGATAAGCAAGAATGTGCTTGATAAGCTGACCGATTTCAAGAAACGTATAACGTGGTTTGAAGACTATCGCAAGAAGAATAATAAATTCTGGCCCAACGAGGAGCGGAGCAATGACGGCGAGATCCTTCTTTCCCTTGTTCCTACAGGAAGGCTGGTGGACCTCTTGCTGCGTTTACTCGATGAAGCGGAATTTCTTTCCGAAGGCGGGATCCGTGCATTGTCGAAACATCATGAAACGAACCCCTACTCCGTTACGGTGGAAGGGAACACCTATAGCATCCGTTACGATCCGGGTGACTCCACCTCTGACCTCTTTGGAGGAAACTCAAATTGGCGAGGTCCGGTGTGGATGCCAATCAATTTCCTGATCATACAATCGATTCGTAAATATGGCGAGTTCTATGGTGATACGCTCACCGTGGAATACCCGGTGGGTTCGGGCACCAAGATGAACCTGACCCAGGTGGCGTATGAGTTGACAAAACGCATCATTAGCCTGTTCGAGAAGGACAAGGACGGCAACCGCCGGCTGAATGGTGATTACAATTGGTTCTATAAGCAACCGGGGAATGAGCATCTCGTGCTCTTCTATGAATATTTTCACGGCGACAACGGGCGCGGACTCGGCGCCAGTCACCAGACCGGATGGACGGCCCTGGTAGCGGAGTTGATAAGTGAATATGGAGAGAAAGAGGCCCGGTAAGGCTGTTTTGGCATAACTATTTCTTGATGGAGAGAAAAGAGGGTTATGCAAACATTCAAAATATGGCTCCTCTCGGGATTTCTATTTTCCGGCTGTAATAACGGAGGTGGAAAGGATATCCAAGTGAAGGACACGACCGCACTGGCTGATTCACAATCGGCTATTTCAACTACAACGGCAACGATGGATACGACGATCTCGGGTTGCTATTCCATGATCAATAAAAGAGATACAGCCGCCCTGCAGTTGGAGGTGAGAGGCGGTGACGCGTCAGGCACTCTTAGCTATAATTTTTACCAGAAGGATCGTAATGACGGTTCATTCCAGGGTGAGGTTGGTGAAGGATTGGTACATGGATACTATCTTTTTCATTCGGAAGGGGTCATGTCCGTCAGGGAAGTCGCCTGGAAAGTAAAAGATCAGCGCCTCTGGCCCGCTATGGGCGAAATGAAAGAGCAAAATGATAGCATGCTCTTCGTGAATCCATCGAAATTGAATTATGATAGTACGAGGGTGTTTGTGAAGGTGAAATGCTTGATTTGAGGAGGAATCGTGAGTCGTGAATCGCGAAACGTCAATCGTGAATACAGCACTCTATGATGAGCATATTCGAATCGATTAAGGTCCTGTCCTGGTCGATTCGAATGTTCTTATAGCGGAGTGTATTCACGATTGACGTTTCACGATTCACGTTCTTTATTCCCTTATTATCTCCTCATACCCTTCCTTCCATTCATGTCTCCACCGCCGATGGCTCCACAAGTAATTAGCCGGATCCCTTCTTATCGCGTCTTCCAATGCATTCTTATAAAGCACCGTCAGCTGTTGTGGCGTATAGTCAGCGCCATTTTCCGCAATCGGCACTATCTTAAATGAATAATGACCGCGTTTCACTTTCTTAAACCCGACATACAGCACCGCCGTGTTATTCTTTACGGCTCCTTTGCCCGGACCTGTAACGAATGGTGCAGGCTTCCCGAAAAAATTTAACCAATAGGCCCCGGAGGGATTGCCCGGATTCTGGTCTGCCGCCAGCGCAAGAATGTATTGCTGGTTGAACACCTTGTGCATCTTGTTGCGGAAATCTTTTGCCGATATCATTATCGTTCCATACCTCGACCTCATCTTGAAGAATATCCTGTCGATAATTGCATTATTCACCGGCATATAGATGCCAACGAATGGCGCCTTCAGGTAAAGAGCATAGACAAGGTTCGCAAATTCCCAGTTGAACTGGTGACCCGCCATAATATGGATATTATATCCCTTGTCGATGAGCTCATTGATATATTCATAGTCCCCCTCGCTGCGTTTCTCCGCA
>DATHKS010000198.1:0-2818 GCA_035488975.1 Chitinophagaceae bacterium
CGTCTATACGCCTATCCATTGCACGGGTATCACACTCGCGCCTGAAGTGTTGAAACGCTTCGGCTTCGAAAATGTGAACATCGTGCAGGAACAGGCCGTCCCGGATGGAAACTTCCCGACGGTGAAGTATCCCAACCCCGAGGAAAAGGAAACGATGAGCATAGGGCTGAAGAAGGCAAAGGATATCGGGGCGGATATATTGCTGGGAACCGATCCGGATGCAGACCGCGTGGGAATAGGTATCAAGGATAATCATGGCGACTGGGTGCTGATGAATGGCAACCAGACGGCGGTGCTTGCATTCAACTACATACTGGAGGCCAGGAAGGCGAAGGGCATCAACAAACCAAACGATATGGTGGTGACGACGATCGTTACGACCGGAATGATCGATGGCATAGCAAAGGGGAACGATGTAAAATGTTACCGCGTGCTGACGGGCTTTAAATGGATCGCTGAACTGATCAGGGAAAAGGAAGGCAAGGAAAACTATATCGTCGGCGGCGAGGAAAGCTTCGGCCTGATGATCGGCGATAAGATCCGCGATAAGGATGCCGTGAGCGCGGTGGCCCTGCTTTGCGAGATGGCGGCCTATGAAAAAGACAAAGGCAAGAGCCTCTTCGATAAATTGATCGAATTGTACATTCAATACGGATTCTATAAGGAAGACCTGATATCCATTACCAAGAAGGGAATGGACGGGCAGCAACAGATAGCGGCGATGATGGAGACCTATCGCAAGCAGCCGCCGATGACCATTAACGGCTCACCGGTGGTACAGTTGCTCGACTATGAATTGCAGAAAGGAAAGAACCCGCAGACCAATGAAAGCTGGGATATCAAACTGCCGAAGTCGAATGTGCTCCAGTTCATCCTGGCGGATGGAAGCATTATTTCCGCCCGACCGAGCGGTACGGAACCGAAGATAAAATTCTACTTCAGTACGAAGGAGGCATTGAAATCGGCCGGTGATTTCTATACGGTGAATAAACAATTGGACGTGAAGATCAAGGCTATCATTGCAGACATGAAGCTGCAAAGCTGATCGTTAATTAACACGACGTAAATAGTTTTATAAAGGGGTTTCACTTTTCATTTTGATTTGCGGGATTAATTTTCCGGAAAAAATATGAGAAGTCTTTTACCCCTTTTTTTATTGGTCGTTAGCTCCGGTTGTTTTGTCGCTCAGCCGGTACCGGTCCGCCAGGACGTGGCAGAGAACAACAAAGACTACAAGGTGGATTACCTGTTCGAGCATGAGGGCTGCAAGGTCTATCGTTTCTATGACCGGGGCAATTATGTGTACTTTACCAATTGCAATGGAGAGGCGATCATGAAGACGGATAGTACCGAGGTGAGGAATTCGATAAAGGTGATCAATTAGCCAATTTGACAATGTGCCAATTAGCGTGCTCCGATAAGTAATGACTCTTCTGATGAGGATCATTGGCACATTGTCAAATTGGCTAATTGGCACATTCCTACCGGCCTCTTGCAAAATAAAAAATCTTCGGGACCTTTGCGGTGTATTATCTTGCAATCTTCTTATGAGACCCAACGAAGACACATACCGTCATAAAGGATTACGAAGGAAACTGGTCGACATCGTGAAGTCGAAAGGCATTACAAATGAGAAGGTGTTGCAGGCCATCGACAATATCCCGCGTCATTTCTTCCTCGATTCTGCCTTCGACGAGGCGGCTTATGAAGACAAGGCCTTCCCGATAGGAGAGGGACAGACCATCTCCCAGCCCTATACAGTGGCCTTTCAAACCCAGCTATTGGAACTGCGACCTTTCCTTAAAATATTGGAGGTGGGTACCGGCAGCGCCTACCAGGCCGTTGTGCTTGCCGAGTTGGGGGCGCAGGTCTATACCATCGAGCGGCAGAAGAAACTCTTCGAGCTCAACAAGTCATTCCCCTTCCTGAAAAAATATTTATCTATTAAATTCTTCTACGGCGATGGCTATGAGGGCCTGCCTACGTATGGTCCGTTCGACCGGGTCATCATCACGGCTGCGGCACCGGATATCCCGCAAAAATTAGTAGACCAGCTCAAGCCCGGTGGCATGATGGTCATTCCTGTTGGAGAAGGGAATGTTCAGCAGATGCGCCGCCTCACCAAACTCGAAAGCGGATCGTTGAAGGAGGAGGTGTTTGGGAATTTTTCTTTTGTGCCGATGTTGGGAGGGAAGAATAATTAGACAATTAGTCAATGTGCCAATTAGCCAATGTGCAAATTAGGCGTGCTCCGATTTGCAGTGACGCTACGAATGAGGATCATTGGCACATTTGCACATTGACTAATTGGCTAATTGGTACTACAGGTGTATCGCCTCTCCCAACGCCACCTCTATCGCGTCCTTCACGCTCTCGCTGATGGTGGGGTGGGGGTGAATGCTGTTCAACACCTCATGATAGGTCGTTTCCAGTTTCCTCGCCGTTACCGTCTCTGCAATGATCTCCGTCACGTTATAGCCAATGGCATGTGTTCCCAGCCATTCGCCATACTTGGCATCGAAGAGTACCTTGATGAACCCTTCTGTATGCCCGGCCGCGGAGGCCTTGCCACTTGCGCTGAGGGGAAATTTGCCAACCTTTATTTCGTAACCGGCATCCTTTGCCTGCTTGTCCGTATAACCGACCGAAGCTATTTCAGGATAGCAATAGGTGCAACCCGGTACATTATTATAATCGAGGCCTTCCGGCTGATGATTGTATTTCTTCTCCGCGAAGCCGATCGCTTCCACACAAATGATCCCTTCCTTACTGGCCACGTGCGCAAGCGCCTGCCCCGGAACGCAGTCACCGATCGCAT
>DATHKS010000199.1:0-3633 GCA_035488975.1 Chitinophagaceae bacterium
AAGGCTATGGCTGCGCCTAATGCCGCAAAGAGGATGCTTACCAATCTCTTTTTGTCAATAAAAACGATCAGGTTCCAGAGACCGAAGATAATAGCTGCAGCCAGCGGTGTTTCCATCCTGGCATCATTGATGGAAAGGATGAATCCCTGTGCCGTGGCTAGCATGATTGCCGCCAGTTTAGCTGTCGTCTTGTCCGACAGGTGACGCGCTAGTTTATAGGTGCTTCCTACTGCAACAAGCGCACAAAGCATTGCGGGCAGGCGATACGCGAATGTATTTACTCCGAAGATCTTAAAACTCAATGCAGACATCCAGAAGAGAAAGTGAGGCTTATCGAGATAGTCCGTATTCCTGTCCACGAGACTGGTGTAATCATTGAACTGCAGCATATGCAGCGCAATATTTGCATGATGTGCCGCATCTTTATCCATTAATGGAAAGAACAATGCGCCGGCATATACAATAAGACAGAAGAGGCCGATAGCATATTGCATCCCATCTTCCTTTTGCAGGCGAAGCGCGTATTGTTTCATTCTTTTTCTTGTTGAATGCTATAACCCTGCTTTCGCACTGATCTCAAGCATGCGGTCAATGGGTTTCTTTGCCGCTAAGCGAAGCTCTTCTTCCATTTCGATCTCGGGTGTCTCATATTCCATGCAGAGATAGAGTTTCTCCAGTGAATTGAGCTTCATATGCGGACAATCATTACACGCGCATCCATTATCGGGAGGAGCTGGTATGAATGTCTTAGACGGCTCCGACTTCATCATCTGGTGAAGAATCCCCGTCTCCGTGGCCACGATGTATTCCTTCGCATCGTCCGTCTGCGTATATTTCAACAAGCCGGTAGTGGAGCCGATATAGTCCGCAATACGCAAGATAGGCTCCTCACATTCGGGGTGAGCTATCAGTTTGGCGTTCGGATGTTTTATCTTAAGCTTCGTTATTCTTTCCAGGCTGAATATCTCGTGCACCATGCATGCCCCGTTCCAAAGAAGCATATCCCGCCCGGTGACTTTATTGATGTAAGCACCGAGATTCTTGTCCGGCGCGAATATTATCTTTTGATCTTTTGGAAAACTCTCCACGATGACGCGGGCATTGCTACTGGTGACTATCACATCACTCAACGCCTTTATGCCTGCGCTGCAGTTGATATAACTCACCACCACATGGTCCGGATGTTTTTCCTTGAAACGCTGGAATAGTGGCGGCGGACAACTATCGCTCAACGAGCAACCGGCCTTGAGATCCGGGATCACAACCTTCTTCGATGGATTCAGTATCTTGGCCGTTTCCGCCATAAAGTGAACCCCGGCAAAAACAATCATATCCGCCTTTGTCTTCTCCGCCTGCTGCGCCAGTCCCAGGCTATCACCGATATAGTCCGCTACATCCTGGATATCCGCCTCCTGGTAGTAGTGTGCGAGAACCACAGCATTCTTTTCCTTTTTCAACCGCTCTATCTCGCCGAACAGATCCAGCGTAGGATCGATGTCAATGTCCAAAAACCCCCTCTTCTCAACATTTGCCCTGGCCGCCGTAAGTGTTTCTGTGTTCATGACGAAGTATTTTTCGATTCAGCAATATTCCACTCCCTTTTCCAATTTTTCAAAACAAATTCTCAAACCCTGTATTCTGAATAATAATAGTATTAATATAATTTTTTAAAAAAGAGCTTATTATTATTACAGGTGTGAATTCGTGGAAAAGATATTCTGCAAAATTATTGTTTTCTAATAATTCACATTTAATAACAGGAAATGCACATACTGGTTCAGTGCCTGGCCTGGATTACAGCACTATATCCACAGTAATGTGAAGAGGAGATTGGGTAGAAAATAAACGGGACAAATGAAAACCCGTCTGTGGATACTGGTGGAACAACTTGCTGATTCGGCAGGGTTTGAAAATAATTTGGAGTTCTTTACAACTTTGTTCCTAAGAGTTCTATTTCATACTAACGTTTCACACCGGCTTATTAACAGGATATGAGACATATCAACACCCGAATGGGAGTAAATACCCGGGGAAAACCTCATGCGTAGTATGGTAATTCACTCTTTAACCCATTATCCAACGCCCGGAGGCCACCTGTAAACGACCATTCCCCCTCCTTATTATATTATAGCGATGCTGAAACAATGCCGGCCAGGGCTTGAAACCCCAAGATCAGATTCCGGGGAGGTCAGGTGGGGTTAGAAAAGAGCTGAATTTGTTTGTTAAATCTGGCAGAAGCCCTGCAAAACGAGGCCTTTCCACGGTTTTCCACAATTTGTTAATATATAGAATTCCCCTATTTTTGCCATCCGTTTTTTAAACCCTAGTTATTATTATGTCAGTAATACAGAAGATCCAGGATAAGTATGCGAAATTGATGGCGATTATCATTGCTCTTGCCCTGATGATATTCGTGGTGATGCTTGCTTTTGAGAACGGTGGAAGCCTGTTCCGCGGCGGTAATTCCTCTACTATCGGTAAGGTAAATGGAGCGTCTATCGACCGGGAGGATTTCATCCGGATGACCGACCAGGAGGAAGAGTACATGAAAAACCAGGGTTACCCGGGAGGCGCCGGCCTACGCCAGATGGCAATGGATCAGGCCTGGGACCGTGAGGTTAAACGCATGGTAATGTCTTCCGAGACAGAGAAGCTTGGAATGCAGATAGGTAAGAAGGAATTGGGAGATATATTATATGGCCCTAATGCCCCGCAGGACCTGAAGCAAAAGTTCACGGATGCTAACGGCGTTTTCAACGCCCAGCAAGCGAAAGCGCAAATAGACCAGTCGCTGAAAAAGGGACCCCCCGAACAAAGGGCGCAAATCAATGCATATGTAGACGGCCTCGAATCGGCCAGGATGAATGAGAAATACAATTCTCTGCTGACCAACTCGACGAATTTCCCTAAATGGCAGATAGAAAAGCAAACGGCTGACAACAGCCAGTTGGCGAAGATCTCCCTCGTAAGGGAATTTTATACCAGCGTTCCGGACAGCAGTGTGAAGGTAAGTGACAAGGAAATAGGAGACTATATTGCCAGGCATAAGGACGACTTTAAACAGGACGAGAGCCGCAGTATTTCTTATGTTGCATTCAGCGCCCTGCCCACAGCCTCAGATAGCTTAGCGACAAGGGATAAGCTGCTGGCTATGAGACCACAGTTTGATAGCACCAAAGATGTGAAGCAATACCTCGAGAGCCAGGGAATACAGACTTTCTTCGACGGGTATATCAATGGATTCAAGATCCAGATTCCCGCTAAAGATTCCATATTCAAGATACCCGTTGGATCTATCTACGGCCCGTACGTAGATGGACCTTCCTATTCGTTGGCCAAGATGATAGGTGTGCGGACCCAACCCGATACCGTGAAAATCCGCCATATCCTCATCGCGACGACGCAGCGCGACCAACAGACTGGAGAAACAGTCACTGTGCGCGATACCGCATCGGCAAAGAAACTCATCGATAGCATTCAACTGGCGATCGCCAGGGGTTCTAATTTCGACACGCTTGTAACCAAGCTCTCCGAGGATCCGGGCAGTAAGGATAAGGGCGGCGTATATGACAATGTAACGGCTGGGATGATGGGGTCGCTGTTCAATGACTTCATCTTTAACCACCCGGTTGG
>DATHKS010000200.1:0-4428 GCA_035488975.1 Chitinophagaceae bacterium
ATCTTCAACGATCGTGGTTGCTGGTGAAGGAGGCGGGGAAGGAAATTATGAAGCGTCTTCCCGGTGTCTACGATATCCTCGACGATGATCACATCCTTGTCGAAAAGATCCTCATCGAGACCAATCGTGGTGAGTACTTTCCCCGACGACTGCATACCCCTATACGAGGCCAGTTTTATGAAGCAGATATCGGCATCCACGGTCAGGTGTTTGAAGAGGTCGGCGGCGAACATGAATGACCGGTTGAGTATGGCGACGAAGAACGGCCTTTTGCCTGCATAGTCCTTGTTGATCGTGCCGGCAATCTCCTTCACCCGTTGTTGGATGGTCGCCTCCGAAAGATAGGTATCGAAGGACTTGTCGTGAACTTTAATGACCGGCATACTATTGTTTTGAAATTGATGATCGCCGCAGTTATTCCACGACATTCCCCATACTCTTTTTTACCAGCTTTGGCATGGTGGGCGATTTGCTGCGAAGATACAATTGCTCGCCAGCAAGCGGCTGCATAAATCCCTGCAGCTGGTTGTATTCGAGCAGCGACTCGAGGCGGATGGCTTCTACCCTGGCGATATCCTCGACAGTCTCACCGTCTTTCACGATGTGGAATTGCGTGTTACCCGTCTTCTTCTTTCGCTGCAGGTAGATCAACTGGTCCCTCGACAGGGACTCGATCTCCTTCATGTCGTTAAACTCGAATATTCTTGCCAGTGGGACATGATATTGTTGAGCAATGACCAGGAGTGGAGTTTCTTTCTTTACATAGACCACCCTTGTATCATTTATCCTGAACTCGCCGATAGGATACGGGGTCGATTCTTCCTCTGAGTCTGCCGGCTCCTCCGTTGTTATCATCGCGGGCGCGGCCTGGCCGGGGTCCCTGGCTGTGGTCGAAGCAAGTCCATTCTCCTTGTTGGGAAGTTTCCCGAGGGCGATGAGGGTATAATCCTGGAGGTGGTAGTCCTCTATGAGTTTGATGATGATCTGCGGGTATCTAGGATTGGTAGCATAGCCGGCCTTCTTCAGCCCAAAGGCCCAGCCGCGGTAGTCGATAGGATCGAGCGTGAACAGCGAGGAGTAACGGCTGCTGTTCTTGAGAAAATCGGAATGATCGCGGTATGAGTCTGCCGCCTGCCCATACTTACGGAAGCATTCTCCCCTGGCATCATCGTCATGGGAAACGGATTCACCGGTCCAGTTCGCCTTGCATTTTATCCCGAAATGATTGTTAGACATTCTTACCAGGTCGCTCGTGCCCGCCGTGGTCTCGTGTATGCCCTGCGCCAGTTTGATGGATGCTGGAACGCCGGTCCGTATCATTTCCTGGATGGCGATATCCTTATACGTATCGATGTATTCCTGTATGATTTCCGGGCTCTGCGAGCGTGCCGCCAGGCAGGCAAGGAGAGGAAACAAGAGAAGAATGGAACGAAGTCTTTGCATTCAGGCGCCTTTTTACAATTTCCGGATCAGGTATAGCCCGTCGCGGAGCGTTATGATCATTTTGTCGATGTCTGTCCTCCCGCGGATCATTTCATTAAAGGCCTGGATGGCCTTCCCGTTCTTTCCCTTCACGTCACCTGCAAGTACGTCGCCGTGGAAGAAAATATTGTCTGCTAAGATAAAACCGTTTTGGGACACCTTCGGCAAAACGAGGTTAAAATAGTCGATGTAGCCGGACTTATCTGCGTCGATGAAGACCAGGTCCCAGGTCTCGTTCAGCGTGGGTATGATGGATAGGGCATTACCCGTATGTTGAGTGATCCGGGAGGCAAATTCCGACCGGTCGAAGTAGGCGCGGGCCCTGGTGGCATCCGCTTCCCGCAGTTCGATCGTATGCAGCCGGCCGTCCTGGCTCAATCCTTTCGCGAGGCAAAGCGCGCTATAGCCGGTAAAGGTGCCGATCTCCAGTATCCTGGCCGGGCGGATCATGCGGCTGATCATTTCCAGCAATTTTCCCTGCAAATGTCCGCTGAGCATTTGCGATTCGGGGTGATGCTCGTGGGTGTAGGCGTTTATTTCACGCAGGAGATCGTCCTCGGGTGACGAGAATTTCTCGGCATAGTCCTGTATTTCGGGCAGAATTAGATCCAAGGGAAGGTTTTAGTAAAGTTAATTGACTTGTCAGCAAGTCAAAAGTCAAAATTAAAAAGTAAAAAGTAAAAAATAGACACTACCAACAGCGCTTTAACTTCTGTTCGGGCAGGGTCTATTTTTTACTTTTTAATTTTGACTTGCTGACTTTAGAAATGGCCAACAATCCGAGGAATGTCAACAATCCATTGATAATAAGCAATTCTATCCCGATCTGGTAGCCGCCGAACAGGTCCTTTGCATATTTGGCCAGGAAAAAGGAAATGACCGGGGCCAGCAGGCAAATGGCGGTTATGACAAACGAGTTCGGGATCCTTCGCCGGGTAAGTATGCCAAACGAGAAGAGGCCGAGCAATGGACCATACGTATAGCCCGCGAGGTCTAGAATAACATCGATGATGCTGTTATTATTTATGGCGTAGAATACCATGATGCAAAGAAGAAAAACGAATGCAAAGGAAAAATGCACGGTAAGCCGTCGGCGGCGGATGGCCTTCTGATCGAGATCCTTCCGCTCTTTGAGGCCGAGCATATCGATGCAAAACGATGAGGTGAGAGCGGTCAATGCCCCATCGGCACTTGGGAACAATGCCGAGATGAGCGCGATGATGAACATAATACTGATGGCAGGTGGCAGGAAGCTCATGGCAAGCGATGGGAACATCTTATCGCCGATCACATTCATGGCATGCCCGGACGGATCTGTTATTATCAGTTGCTTCACGATCTTGCCTCCCAGTTCCACATTGCGATAGTCGCCACCTTTTGAAAGTGCATACATATAGAGCAGGCCGCCGAGCATGAGGAAGAGGAACAATACGCCCGTCATAACAACGGCCATCGTCATTACATTCTTCTGTGAGTCGCCGAGACGCTTAACGCTTATATTCTTCTGCATCATTTCCTGGTCGAGGCCGGTCATGGCGATGGTAATGAAGGCGCCGCCGATGATCTGTTTTATGAAGAATCCCTTGCTGTTCACGTCGAAATTGAAGACGTTCAGGTATCCCCTTGTCTTCATTTGCCCAAGGGCTTCACCGCCGCTTATGCCGAGATGGTTCAGTATATAGATGACGCAGACCACCAGGCCCGTCACCATGAGGGTGGTTTGAAGTGTATCGGTATAAACGATCGTCTTCACCCCGCCTTCAAAAGTATAGAGGAGGATCATTATCAAAATGAATGAGGCGGTGACGATGAAAGGCACACCCCATTTATCGAGAATGAAGAACTGGAGGATATTGATGACGAGATAGAGCCTCGCCGTTGCACCCAGCGTGCGGCTGATGATGAAGAACAGTGCGCCGGTCTTGTAGGCGATATTGCCGAAGCGTTGCTGCAGGTAATTGTAAATCGAGGTAAGATTGAGCCGGTAGTAAAGCGGTAAGAGCACGAATGCGATGACCGCATAGCCGATCAGGTAACCTATGGCGACCTGCATATAAGCAAATCCCTTGAAGGTGCCGCCGGCAACATCTCCAACTCCGCCGGGCACACTCACGAAAGTGACGCCGGAGAGCGACGTACCGATCATTCCAAAAGCAACGAGCATCCAGTTGCTGTTCCTGTTTCCAATGAAGAATGTTTCATTATTCGAATTGCGGGAGGTGTACCAGGCAACCACCAGCAGGATGACGAAATAACCGATCACGAAGGAGAACAACAGGCCAGCTGACATAGTGATATTTTTATTAAATCCCGGATTTTAGGATAATGATTTTTGAAGATAAACAAATTTGCATTCCCTTTGCAGCTCAAACCAATATAAGCCAATGCCCATTCAATCACTTGCTGTTTTTTGCGGATCAAAGGACGGCATAAATCCAATATACAAGCAACATACCATCGAGCTCGGGAAAATATTTATCAAACATAAACTCACGCTCGTGTATGGCGGCGGAAATGTCGGCATGATGGGCCTGATAGCCGATGAGGTAATGTACGGGGGCGGTAAGGTTATCGGTGTCATTCCCGAAGTATTGGTGGCCTGGGAGCGCCAGCACCAGTCCATCTCGGAATTGTTTGTTGTCGATAGCATGCACACGCGTAAAAAGAAAATGTATGACCTCAGCGATGCGGCCATCGTTTTGCCCGGCGGCTTCGGAACACTCGATGAATTATTCGAGATGGTAACCTGGAATCAACTCTCCATACACGACAAGCACATCTACATCCTCAACTCCGGCGGCTTTTACGATCATCTCATTGAACATATAAATCGTATGCAGGCGGAGGGTTTTCTTTATGAGACGGCTCAGAAAAGACTTATCGTTATCGATCAGCCGGCAGGCCTGCTCCCCTACCTCGAATGATCAACGACGGTATCTTCCCTGG
>DATHKS010000201.1:0-2431 GCA_035488975.1 Chitinophagaceae bacterium
CAGTAGAATCGATCCCAATGCCGTAGCCGTAATAGTGATCGGTGGGTTTGCCGTTGTTGGTCACATTCACCTTAGGCGTTAACATCGTGTCGGTGTTCGCTTTGTTCAATCCTTTATTTTCCATCATGGCGATGAGGAACTTCGCGTACTCCCGCGGAGTAGTATGCAGTCCATATGCGGGGTGGAAGGCATCCGGCATCTCGCTGAGGTGTGCCACGAGCTTCGTTGAATCATGGTTGTATCCCACCGCCTTGTGTGCGGCGAGATAGTCATTCTTCACGAAGCTGAAATGAACTATGCCCAATGGCTTCACCAGTTCCAGCTGCATCAGGCTATCGATGCTGGTGGCGGTGGTATGCGTCAGGCTTTCTACGGCATACGCGAGGTATTCGAAGCCTTCGCCGGAATAGGAATATTGTGTGCCGGGCGTGAATTTGATGCTGAGCTTTTCGTTTCCGCGCCAATTCGGAAACCCGGAGGTATGCGTGAGCAGCATCCGTGGGGTGATGAGCTTATATCGATTGTCGTAAGCAATGTCGGGATACGGATAATATTCATAGACGGGCCGCTCCATGTTTAGTTTGAGGAGTCCGTCCTGCCGCAGCTTGAGTACGAGCCATGCGAAGACGGTCTTGGACATGGAGGCGCATTCGAAGATGGTGGAGCTATCTACTTTCTTGCCTGTCTCTTTATTGGCGAAGCCAAGTGCCTGTTCATAGATGATCTTTCCATCGTTGATGATGGCAATGGAAACGCCGGGAATATCGAGAGAGTCCATCTGTGCCTGGAGTAAGTGGGTCATGGCATCGGGAGCGATCTCATGACCGGCGGCTGTTTTGATCTGTGCGCAACAGGCAACAGAGCAAAAGCAGGAGAGAAGGAGGATGCAGTGTCTCATCTCGCAAATCTATTTAATATTGGTGAGAGGGGGTTGCCAACCCGGGGCTTGCTTGGGTTGCCAACCCGACGGGTACCAGCTTCCGGTAAAAATAGCCGGTTAAAAGGGAAGGCGGTATGTTGAGTTGACACCTGGTTGACATCCAGTTGACACCTGGTTGACATCCCGAATCGATCGAGGTTATCCCCAGCGGTTGATTTTTCCACGGCTGGCAAACGATGATTTAACGGGTGAGAATGGTGAAAAAAGGGTGCGGTTGGCAACCCGGCGCCTGTTTTATTGGATTTCAAAAAATGGCACCCTATCTTGAGTCCAATTACAACAATGGAACCAACCCTGCTGCCAGAAGAAGAAAGCCCCGGCTCTCCGAACCAATGTATCACCTGCCAACACCCGGTCATCGAGCCCGGCCATCCCACTCCTCTATGCTCAGATTGCAGGCAGAAGTTTATCCGGTATCCCATTCCTTTAGGCATTAAGATATTCGGTGGCTTCGTGGCCGCCATATTGATTTTCGCGCTGGCGGGAATGCGCAGTAACCTGTCCGCCGGTATTCATTACGAACGTGGGAGAAAGGCTATTGAGCAGCGAAACTATTTTACCGCCGAAAAGGAACTCAATTCAGTCGGAAAAAAAATATCCTCTTTCACAGAGGCACGTGAATATTTGGCCATCGCCTCCTTTTACAACCAGGATCTGCAAACCTTTGCCACCGAAGTGCAGGCCCTGCAGGGCGTAAAGATCGAGGATCAGGAACTGTATGCTAGATTGAATGCGCTGGTAGAAAAGGGTAGCAACTATTTTCCGTCGGACTCGTTCATCGCACTCATTGAACGGTATCAATTGATAAAGAATATTCCGGACACCGTATTCCTGCGTTATTTGGCTAATAATAATGATGAACTGCTGCCCGCCACCCACTATGCAAATACTTTGTTCGAAAGGAAGGAATATGCCGCATGCGATAGTATGCTCAGCCTTATATTGGAAAAAGATGCGGTCTATTTCAACGCGCTGAATTTAAAATCGGGTGTGAAACGCGCATTGAAAGAATACGATTCGTCGGTGTACTATGCCGACCGGATACTTTCGCTGAACAGGGAGTCTACACTCGCGATGGCTTCCAAGGCAAGGAGCCTGCTAAGACAGAAAAAAGATGCCGCAGGACTGGAATGGGCATTGAAGAGCGTAAAGCTTGATGGCGATGATGGCTATTGCAAGGCCACTCTTGCGCTGGCCTATCATTTTAATGATCAAGCCGCTGCCAGGGATAAATTGTTGAACGAATTAAAGAAAGACTCGACGGGTGCCAGTTACGCCCAGTTCGCACTGGATGTCATCTCAGGAAAAGAAGAGTTTAGAAACTAAAACCAGCGCTATGTTTATTCCAGGAATATTGATCAGTATTATTACATTTCCAGGTGTCATTGTACATGAACTGGCGCACCAATTATTTTGCCGCTGGCTCAAGGTGCCCGTGTTCAAGGTCGTTTATTTTCAAGCCGAGAACCCGGTGGGTTATGTATTGCATGA
>DATHKS010000202.1:0-2290 GCA_035488975.1 Chitinophagaceae bacterium
AGCATGTACATCGTTTTCCCGCTGACCAGGAACTGCACCTTATAATAGTATCCGCTGGTGGTAAAGCTGGTTTCCATCCCTCTTAGCCCATGACTTGTGATCGCTTTCTTGCTTAAGATATTTGCATCGGAATTAGTGGACATATTTTCGACCACCTTATCGAGGCTCACATCCTTTTGAACGATCGAGCTGGCGGTCATAAAAAAATTCATCGTTGCCATGTCCACGTAATACTGCATCTTGAGCATATCGTTATACAAACTCATGTCCGATGGCTTCCCAGGCATTTCCACTGAATAGGTCTTGTCGTAACCCGCCACCTTTACCCAGGGAATTCCCGCCAGTTTAGAAGCATATTTATCGGGGTCGACCTTCTGTACAGAAAACACAGGCGTCACCGAATAGCCTTTCTTCCTCAATAGGCTGATGACACCGGAATCACCCGGAAGATGCGCCGCACCTACGGCAAAGAACATGCTGCGGCTATGCGACATGCTGTCCATCCGTTCAGCCATCTTCCTGTTTCTCTTCAGCAACATCTTATCGACCGCCTCGCCCCGGATCGACTCCACCGTATATTCTTCCAGTTTATCGAGGTCCTGCGAGAGGTAGATACGGATCATCTTTTCGGCCGATACTTCCATTTCCTTCTCCGGCGCAAGCAATTCTTCCCGGCCGATATCCTTACCCAATTCATCGAGTAACGGCAGTTGATCCTGCACATCTTCAACGGCACCTACCCATTTTCCCTGGCGTTGGGCAATGTAATAGAGATAGGCGTCCATTATGGTCGGCATTTCCTTGTTCTTGAAGACCGAATTCATCCTCTCTTCGCGCAATTTTATTAATTGTTTGCGACTGGCCTTATCATTGAACTTCTCCACATTTTTAAGTAATGAATCGATGGTCTTCGTCTTGTTCTTCCCCATGGAAAAACCCTTATTGAACATTTCCTGTTCCTTCTGTTCTATCATCCTTTGCACCATGGAGTCCACCACTTCATGAAGATCTACTTCCATGGCATAGCCATCCGCTTGCTCCAGGCAGTGATAGAGGGAATCCCCGAAAAAGAACAGCCGCTTATCCTGCACGTGCATGGTGCCGTACAGGAATGAGTTGTTCTTAAGTCCGTGCCCGGAAATCCGCCAGAGAAGGGTCTTTGGGGAGCTGACAGCTGTTTGAGAGAAGGCCGTGTTCAAAAATGAAAGGCCAATGATCAGGGACAATAAGGTGGTCCGCTTCATAATGAGTAAGAATTGGTGCAAGGGGCACAATATATAAAACAATAGCAGAAAATCTAAGCATTCGATGCCTTGGGTAACAGAGAATTAGCAGATGACCCATAAAAGTTTTGCTTAACTTTCAACCGATTAAAACCAGCTTGCATGCCTTCTCAATACATTCTTGCACTCGACCAGGGCACTACCAGCAGCCGTAGTATGCTCTTCGATCACCAGGGCAATATCATCGGTGTTGCACAAAAAGAATTCAGACAGATCTTTCCCAAGCCCGGATGGGTAGAGCACGACGCGGAAGAGATCTGGAGCACCCAGTACGGCACGCTGGCGGAAGTGGTGGCGAAGGCCAATATCACTCTTCGCCAGGTGGTGGGAATCGGGATCACCAATCAACGCGAGACCACCGTGGTCTGGGACCGCGCTACCGGCAAACCCATTTATCATGCCATCGTTTGGCAGGATCGCCGCACCGCAGCCTATTGCGATGAACTCAAGGCCGCCGGCCTCTCCAAACCCATACAGGAAAAAACAGGCCTCATCATCGATGCCTATTTCTCCGCTACAAAACTGAAATGGATACTGGACAATGTTGCAGGTGCGCGGGAGAAAGCACTGAACGGTAAACTTGCCTTCGGTACCGTCGATACCTGGCTGACGTGGAAATTATCCGGCGGTGATCTGCATGTAACGGATGTCTCGAATGCCTCGCGCACGATGTTGCTTAACATACATACCTGTGAATGGGATGAAGACCTGCTGAAGATATTCGATATCCCACGGGCAATTCTCCCGGAAGTGAAACCCTCCAGCAAGATATATGGAGTCACCGGAAGTTTCATTCCCGACTCGCGCATACCCATTGCCGGAATTGCAGGTGATCAGCAGGCCGCTCTCTTCGGTCAGCTCTGCACACAGCCCGGCATGGTCAAGAATACCTATGGTACCGGCTGTTTCATGTTGATGAATACCGGTGAGAATGCAATCACCTCGAAGAATAATCTCCTGACAACGATAGCCTGGAAGATCAATGATAAGGTTACCTATGCACTGGA
>DATHKS010000203.1:0-3657 GCA_035488975.1 Chitinophagaceae bacterium
GGCGAGATCGAGGCCAACAAGGGCTCGGTGAATATCACCCCCGGCGAACGCCTGGCGATCCTGAAGCAGAACCAGTTCGAATTCGACGAACAGACCGTTCTCAACACCGTCATGATGGGGCATACCAAGCTGTGGTCCGTATTGAAGGAACGCGAAGCTATCTATGCCCTCGCCGATTTCACGGAAGAAGATGGCATGCGCGCCGGTGAGCTCGAAGGCGAGTTTGGCGAAATGGGTGGCTACACCGCAGATAGCGACGCCGGCACATTGCTCGGAGAACTCGGCGTAGACGAAGAATTTCACTATTCATTCTTGAAAGACATCCCTTCCAACCTCAAGGTACGTGTGCTTCTCGCACAGGCGCTGTTTGGCAACCCTGATATTCTCCTGCTCGATGAGCCTACCAATGGATTGGATATCGAGACGATAAGCTGGCTGGAAAACTTCCTCGCCGACTATGAGAACATCGTACTCGTTGTAAGCCACGACCGTCACTTCCTCGACGCCGTATGCACGCATGTAGCCGACGTGGACCGTCAGAAGGTCAAGATATTCACGGGTAACTATACATTCTGGTACGAGTCATCGCAATTGATGGCCCGCCAGGTGAATGATAAGAATAAAAAGACTGAAGAGAAACGCCAGGCGCTGATCGATTTCATTGCACGGTTCAGTGCCAATGCCTCCAAGAGTAAACAGGCCACATCCCGTAAAAAAGCGCTTGAGAAATTATCGATAGAAGAAATAGAACCAAGCTATCGCAAATATCCGGGTATCATTTTTCAGCAGCTCAGAGAGGTCGGCAACCAGATACTGAACATTGAAAAGCTGACCAAATCTGTCGATGGCAGGCTCTTGTTCAACAATGTCACTTTCACCGTCAACAAAGGCGATAAGATCGCATTGTTGAGCCGCGATCCGTTGGCCGTAACAAGCTTTTTCAATATCATTACTGCAGACACGATCGCCGATAGCGGTTCCTATGAATGGGGCAGCACCGTCACGCACGCTTATCTTCCCCAGGAGAATGCACAGTTCTTCAATGGTGAACTAAACCTGATGGACTGGCTTCGCCAGTATGTGCCACCGCACGTAACGGATGTGGATGAACCCTTCCTGCGCGGCTTCCTCGGAAAGATGCTGTTCAGCGGAGACGATGTGCTTAAGAAAACAAATGTGCTGAGTGGGGGAGAGAAGGTGCGCTGCATGCTTAGCCGGATGATGTTGCAGAATCCCAATGTGATCCTGCTCGATCAGCCAACCAATCACCTCGACCTGGAAAGTATTCAAAGCTTCAACGAACAGTGTACCGACTATAAGGGGATCATTCTACTGACAACGCATGATCATACCTTCATGCAGACCGTCGCCAACCGGGTGATCGAACTTACACCGAAGGGCATCATCGACAGGCTAATGACATTCGATGAATACCTGGCGGATGATAGGGTGAAGAATCTGAAGGAAGAGATGTACAGGTGATCTTGCGGCTAGGGTTCATGCAAATTTGATAATTTGGTAATTTGACAATGTGCCAATTAATCGTGCCATAAGAAGTCCTTGTGTCCGCTGTGCCTGCTTTGTGTTCCCCGTGGTTAAATTTATTCCTTCTCATTGTATCCTCAGGCAAATACCCAAAAATATCCCCCAAAAGAGTTCCTTTGGGCAGCTGTAAAAATACTGCCCCACCCCCTTGTTTCCCAGAAATCTTCTCTTTATCTTGGTCTTGCAAGCCAAGTTCTTTCTACCTTTTTTCTAACCTCCTTATCCTTCCTTTTACCCGTTAATCCTGTTGGGAAAGATCTTGTATCCGGGCCATAGGTATATTCAAGTTCGATTTTGGATATTCGGGTTGAAACCAGAAATAAATGATTTAAGCGTTCCGTCGTAAGGCGGGACGTTTTTTATTTTATCAACTCTGGCGTATTATCAACTCTTCATTATCTTAGATAAGTTGATAACTGTAGGGGGTTAACAAGCTAAAGCCTTATTAACTTATAACCTGTTAACCTGTCAACTTTCTCAACTTATAACCTATTACCTTATCAACTTTCAGCACATCAAGCCAACCTGAATTATGCACCAGGATTCTCTGCAGAAAAAAATTGGTTTTTGGTCGGCCACTTCCATTGCCGTGGGCAGCATCATCGGTGCGGGTGTTTTCATGAAGCCATCTACCATGGCGGCTCAACTCGGATCCCCCATTTGGCTGCTCGTTGTCTGGATAGTCGCGGGATTATTTTCGCTGTTCGGCGCACTCATCTTTGCTGAACTGGGCGCCATGATCCCGGAGACCGGCGGCATCTATGTTTATTTCAGGAAGATCTATGGTGACTTCGTCGCATTCCTCTATGGATGGGCCGCATTCTCCGTTATCAATACGGCAGCGGTCGCCGCTATTTCATTCGTCTGTGCACAGTACGCAGATTATTTCCTTCACCTTCCGAGATTCGATGCGGTAATCGAACAAAGTATGACCTGTCACATCCCTTTCATCGGCGACCTCCACCCGCTCGAGAACTTCGGCGTGAAGTCCCTCGCCGTATTCCTCGTTCTCATTCTCACCGTATTGAATTACCGCAGCGTAAAAGCAGGCAGCAGCTTCCAGGTTGTTTCCACCTTTCTCAAGATGGCCGTAATAGGAGCGTTGATCATCGGGATATTCTTTTCGGGCGAGGGATCGCTATCTCATTTTGTAAAAGCCGAACATCCAAAAGAAGGATTCGGTCTCATTAGCGGGATCATTGTCGCCATGACCGGCGCCTTCTATGCCTACGATGGCTGGATCAATGTGACCTTCATTGCCGGAGAAATAAAAAGGCCGCAGAAGAATATTCCGCGAAGTCTCATACTGGGCACCATTGCCTGCATCGCAATTTATGTACTCGTAAACCAGGCCTATCTCTATGCATTACCCGTAGAAAGGGTAGCCGCATCGCCGCTCGTTGCTGCAGATGCTATCGCGGTAGCGTTCGGAAGCACCGGGAGTGCTATTGTAGCGGCCATGATCGTCATCTGCACTCTCGGAGCCGTCAACGGGAACATGATGGCAACCTGCAGGATCACCTATGCCATGGGACAGGACAAGGTATTCCTTCCCTGGACGGGTACAACCCATCCGCGCTATCGCACACCGGGAAACGCACTATGGCTTCACGGAATATGGACCAGTCTCTTTATTATTTCTGGTTCGTTCGACATGCTGGCCGATATGTTCGTCTTCATCACCTGGATCGCATACCTCTTCGGCGCCGTCGGCGTGTTCCTGCTCCGGAGGAGAATGCCCACGGCCGAACGCCCATACAAGACCTGGGGCTATCCCATTGTCCCATTTCTCTTCATCCTCTTCTCCGCATTTTACGTGGTCACCACTTTGTGGAATGATATTTATAACTACATCCATCATAAGCAGCCTGTGATCAATTCGGTGCTTGGGCTCGCCATCACGGCCCTCGGCTTACCTTTGTATTTCTATTACCGGCGCATGGAGAGAAAGAAGCAGCTCTCCAGTTGAAAAAAGTATTCATCTTAAAAACACACAGACATGAAAACAGCCATTGTGAGCGGAGCCTCCGGAAATCTTGGTCACGCAGTGATCACAAAATTTCTCGCCGGCGACTATAAAGTAATAGGAACTGTTACGGTCAATGAGACGCT
>DATHKS010000204.1:0-7518 GCA_035488975.1 Chitinophagaceae bacterium
ACTCACCGCCGCCAAAGCGGAATACGGACCAGCGTGTGCTGAAACTGCAATTGGTGACCGTAACGAATTTATTACTGCCAAACAGGGCGCAGGCATCATCCTGGCATTGTACATCGCAGTTGACAAGGTGAACATATTCGCTGTCGTTGAAATGAAACCCATCGTTGTTCTTGTTTACGCGGTTGTAGATCCTTACTCCGTCGGCATATACCCATTTGCAATTGAGTATTCGAAAACAATGATAGGCGCTGGCGGTGAAGAAGGTTTCATGCAGGCGAAGATTGGTGCATTGATAGAAGATGGCGAGATGCGGACGATCGAAATTGCCACCTACGCCATGCTGGCCCGGACCGGTATTATCGCCCTGGCCATTATAAAACGCGAGACCGTTCCCATCTACAGTCCCTGTTCCTTCAATAGAAACACGCTGCGCGTTCACGGCGTATAGGAAAACGATATTGCCATTGCCTGGCGGCACTCCCTTGCCGGCGGTGTAGTCTTCGCGTCTGGGACTGCCCAATAATTTTCCTCCTGCGGATAAATGAATGGTGACCTCCGATTTTAATTCCAGGGTTCCCGATAAAAAATCGCCGGCGGGGATCAATACCGTTCCTCCTTTAGCATTATAGCAGGCATCGATGGCCTTCTGTATGGCGACAGTGTTCAATGTTTTTCCATCGCCGACGGCGCCGAAGTCGCGTATATTATAAACACGAGCTCCTGCTGTCTTATCCTCCCCGGGAGCGCCCGGCGAGGCCGAAGCGTTCACACCAATCATGCCTGCCCCGACCGCGGCGAATGCCGGAACAGATACACGTCCCAGCCATTGGCGGCGGGAAAGAGAGTTTTTCTCGTCCATGTTTTCTTTATTAATAAGCCATTAGCCAACCACATTCTTCATCTTCTCTTATCCATATCAACCAACTTGTCTTTCGCTCTGAGCATTTCAACACCCGCCATTAAGAAAGCGCCGAGGCCATGCGTGTCGTTTACGGCGGTTGGCCTGCTGTAATAGTAGCGGATATCTTCTTCTATTGAGGTGCCGATGCAGATATCCGGTATTTGACCGTCGGGGGTCACTTTTTTCGAAAGGGCATCCCAGCCGTTTTGTGCAATGGAAATAAACCGTTTGTCAATCCATCCTTCATTCACCGCTTTGGCAACGGTGTATACGAACATCGCTGTAACAGAAGATTCAAGATATGAGTCGGGTTTATCGAGTACCTGGTGCCACATACCGCCCGGGTCCTGGTAACGGGAGAAACCAACGATCTGTCTTAATAATAATTTTATCAGCGCCGCCCGTTTGGGATGATTGGCCGGTAAATTATTCAGGAGCTCCGCAGTTGCTACGGCTACCCAACCATTGCAGCGGCCCCAATGTGCCACACCGGTCATGTTCTCATCGTTGTAAAATGCGTGGTAATACAAACCGGAAGACGGATCATAGATGTACTGGTTGAAGCTTTCCACCTGCTTGATAGCAAAATCGAAATATTTATTATCTCCCGTTAATTTACCCATTCGTGCGAGGTAGGGTACACTCATGTACAGGTCATCGGCCCATAGGGTCATTTTCCGTGGGTTATTCCGGGCGAGGGTGCCATCCGGAAATTTTACCTGTTTGTTGATGATGTAATCTCCCACCCGGTTCAGGTAGTCAAGGTAGTCGGCGCGTTTATCCAGGGCGTATACGTCCAGCAAGGCTGCAGCCATGGAGCCGCAATCATCCAGGGAGCCGATACGGAATACGGGCCGGTACTCTACTCCCTGCACGCCGGCGTCGAATTGTTTTTTGAAATAGCTCAGGTTGTCGAAGATGAACTGGAAATTCTTTTTGGAATAATCGGCATACTTTGCGTCATTCAATATGGAAGAGGCCCGAACCATACCAACGGTGAGCACCCCATTTACATACATCCACTTGTTGAATTTGCTTTCGGCCTTTACATTGATGGACGTATCCTTTCCCCTGGTGCTGGCAAATTTCTCACCCGTTTTATTATTGACGAATTGAAAACTGGTGCTTTGGATAATATTATCCGCCACCCGGCGAATGATTTCTTCGGTGGCCGGTTTAGATTGGGCAATGACCTGGGAAGAAAGCAGTAGTAACGGTAGGAAAAGTTTCATGATTGTAATAATTTTTTTAATTCAACACCAGGTACCCGGAGGCAGGTTTGCCAATTCATCTTCATAGTTTTCGGGATGCGCCAGATTAACGTAGAGCCTCTGACCGAAGTAATTATCAAATTGTCAAATTGACAAATTATCTCTTCAACTGTGCCTTATACAACGAAGCAGGTTCTAACCCCGGTTGGTTCTGTCCTTCCCATTCTCCATCGGGTCTGCCTGCGAGGCGGCCTTCATATTTTTCTCCTTTCAGGCCAATGCAATAGTTTTTCCCGGATGCCCACGGACTTTGTACAGCGACCCTTTTTGCCGTACAGTTCCACACCACCTGCGTTACTCCGGCCCATCCATGTCCACTGCCCCAGTTGCCACGATCCTGTACATTGATTTCGCCATCGGTTGTGATGTTATCGAACAATGTACCCATGGCCCAGCGATGATGGGGCCCGATATCGGCATTGGTCTTAATAGCCGTAGAATTATAAAATACGTTCGGTCCGCGGGCCCTCGCGCCGGTCACAAAATCATGACGTGCATTTTCAGAATGACAGTTTAGTACCAGGTTCATTTGACCATTATTATTGAATGAATACCGGCGACTACCTGTTATCACCGACTTTGGGTCAAGGCATCGGCAATGATCCACTGTAATGAATTTCGCCTCATCCTGCAGGCTTACGCAGCCGAATGAAAAATACCTGGAGGTAACATTTCGCACGAAGCCGTTTTCTATTTTATCGAATTGAACGGCGGTCCAGGAATGATCCTCTGCGGTGTCGCTCGTATAGTCTGACCGGCATTGCAGGTTTTCGATACCCACCTGCGAGATGCGTCCTTTGAAATCATATTTATAGACAAATGCGCCGCCATATTTCTTCTCCATTGGCATTACGATCGGGTTGTCAATGCTGATAAGGTCGCCATCGATCTTCGTGATCACCCTTTCAAACGCAAAGTCATATTCCTTCGCCTGCCATTGTTTGGTGCCGGATCTTTCTTCAATGCGGTCCATCTGCAGGTCTTTTATCCATGCATCCGTGCCAGGACGAAAGACCATGATCTTGTCGCCTGTAACCAGTCCCTTCGCAGACTGGACCTTTAAAGAATGAGAGCCGGTTGGAATGTATTCATCGGTAACAGCCACTCTTGTATCGGGTAATTCTTTGGCGGAACCTGCACCCGATACATTAATGAGCGCTCTTTTATCATTGCCCTGGGCTACCAATATGGTTTCATCGCCCTCGCCGCGCAGTACAATGCCGGATGACCTGATCTTGATGGAGCCAGGAATTTGATAAAGACCTTTTTTTAAAAGGATGGCTCCCCTGTACCCATTTTTATCCGGCGTTCTTTTAGCCACTTCCTCTATCGCCGCTTGTATGATTGCTTCGCTGCTGCCCGTTTCCGCGGGAGATACTGTTGCTACCACCGCGATATCCGGGATAGATTTATTGCCCTGGTAATAACCCACTTGGCTGAAGTCTGGAATGATATTCCCTTTTTCATCCGGGATATATTTAAGCGATCCATTCTTACTAATTGTGACGAACTTCGATTGCCAGGCAGGAGAGAAGGTCCAGGCGGAAAATAAGACAGTCGCCAGCAGGGCAATAGCGGGTTTCTGAATGGAAGCAAGCATCATGATAGTACGATCTGGGTGAAGGGATGAAATTCAGCGTAATATTCCGACTTTTTTGAAACACCTGCATCCGGATGCCAGAATAGTTGAATAGTTTGCTAACAAAGCCTCCTGTCCTCCGTTCCCGCGGGGGAACTTAGCATCGTATCATTAGAATTGAGTATGAAAATGAGATATTTTTTCGCTGCGTTTTTTCTATTTATTTATGCGGGACTTCATGCACAGACATCCCAGCTTTCTGTTCAAAACGACCGTTGGACCATTCAACCTGACGGGAGTATCGAATGGAAGATCGATGGCAGGCTACCGCATAGCGATCATATTGAGATGAGCGGCGAAAAAGTGTCGCTATGGGTGCAGTATGCCGTGGATAGTTCAGGCAAACCCAGCCTCGATCGGACGATGGTATTTCCCACCTTCAGGTTGTTGCCGCAAAACACGGTTTCAAGCATGATGTATAATGTAACGGATGCGGATCTACCGAGGATATTGGTCAATGACCGGCTAATGAGGGCCGGGACCTATAACGCGTCCGTCTCAACGGGTCAGCCGGAAAAAGTGACCAGTATCCACCATAAAGGGATCATGACGATCAGCAGCGAGGTAGGAAGAGACAAGACTCTTTTGCTTCAGCGGACCTTGTTTCCTTCAGTGGATAAACCTATGGCGATTGAGAAATGGGTGTTCATCAATACGGGTAAACAGCCAGTGAAGATCGAGATGGAATATCTGAACAGGGAAGTTCGTCCCGCTGCCGAAAGAACAACTCCTGCACAGCATAGTTTTTTTATATCGACGATCAATGAGGGATTAAAAACGGTGCAACCAGGCGACTCTTCCGTATTTGCCTTTATTTACCAGGCGGTCAACACAAACAATGCTTTTGTAAAGCCCGATGTGAGTGCCGAACTGAATGCGAGAGCGGGCAGGGTGCAACAATTCTTATCCTTATTGCAACTGGAAACGCCTGACCCTATTCTCAACACGGCGTTCGCCTTTGCCAAGATAAGGGCTACCGAAAGTATTTACAATACAAAAGGCGGCTACCTGCATAGTCCCGGAGGGCTTCGCTATTACGCGGCTATCTGGGCGAATGATCAGGCCGAGTACATCAATCCTTTCTTTGCATTCCTCGGCGATGAAATTGGGAATAAATCCGCGATGAATGCCTATCGTTGGTTTGCAAAATATATGAATCCCGACTACAAGCCGATACCCAGTTCCATCATCGCGGAAGGAGCAGGTGTCTGGCACGGTGCAAAGGACAGGGGAGATATGGCCATGATAGCTTACGGGGCCTCGCGGTATGCACTGGCCTATGGCAATATTGATTCTGCAAGGGTATTGTGGCCCCTGATCGAATGGTGCCTGGAATACCTGAAAAGAAAGCTCACCGACGACGGTGTAGTATATTCCGATAGTGATGAACTGGAAGGGCGGTTCCCGGCGGGTAAGGCAAACCTGAACACAAGCTCTTTGTATTACGATGCGCTGCGCTCCGCGGTTTACCTGGGTAAATTATTGGGGAAACCGGCAACGCAGACGAAAGCATATGGACAACAGGCGGCATCACTACGATCTAACATCGATAGATATTTTGGGTCAACCATTGATGGCTTCGCCACTTACCGCTATTATAAAGGAAATGATACACTCCGTGCATGGATCACTACACCTTTGACAGTAGATATAATGGAGAGGAAGGAAGGAACGATCGCGGCATTGTTCTCTCGACGGTTGTGGACGGAAGATGGATTGGCATCATTGGCGGGCAATAAGACATTCTGGGATCGCTCTACCCTGTATGGGCTACGGGGTGCTTTTGCGGGAGGAGAAACGGAAAAGGCATTGACCTTCCTCACATATTTTTCCAAACGGAGATTATTGGGCGAGCATGTTCCATATGCAGTAGAAGCCTATCCCGAAGGCAACCAGCGGCATCTATCCGCTGAAAGCGGGCTGTATTGCCGGATTTATACAGAGGGTATGTTTGGTATGCGGCCAACCGGTTTCAATAGTTTTAATTGCACGCCCCGTTTACCCAGGGAATGGGACAAGATGGCCTTGCGCAATATTCATTCGTTCGGGAATGTTTTCGATATGGAAGTGTCGAGAGTGGGGACTGGTAAGTTGGTCATTAGTATCAAGAATGGAGGCAAGGAGAAGAAGTATACGATTAGGGAAGGAGCGAGCAAGGAGATACAGCTGTGAAACGTGAATCTTCGATCGTGAATCGTGAAACGTGAATCATAGTCGTGAATCGTGAAACGTGAATCGTGAATACACCCTGCTATTAGAATATTCGAATCGATCAGATACGCCATTGTTGATGTTTTTACGCCGTTGTTGGTGTTCAAAAGACGGTGATTACAACAATAGGACCGTACACCAACAACTCGAATCAATTGAACGCCGTACCAAGAAGTCAATGAAGAAAAATTTATTGTTTTGTACCGTATTAAATCAGGTTGTTGGTGTGCTGAACTTAACGGGAGAGTATTTTATTTGAACACCAACAACGGCGTAAGGAGCAATTTTAAGACTGTTGCTATTCACGATTGACGACTTACGTTTCACGATCGAAGATTGACGATTCAAGGCTATTGACCATTCACGTTTGACGATTCACGTTCTTCTACAACATTCTCCATGCTAACACCAGAGGCATCCTTCAACTTTATCAGCGTAGTATTACCCGGTGCACGCATCATTTGAATATTAACAATAGTGGCATTCACAACATCATCCAAAAATAACGCATACCGGCTATCAGGTTTTTCATAATTGAAACTGCTATTCTTCACCGTAAGTCCCATTACGTGCCTTGCCCAGATCCCGTAGGAGGGCTGTGCTTTCAGGTTAGAGGCATTGTATTGTCCCACTCCCAGTTCCGGTGGCAATGCCGCAGTATCGGAAAGGGGATTGCCTCCTTTTACGAGTACATGCACATCATTAAATACGATATTCTTGATATAGCCGGTATGTTTACCATTGGGCAAAGTGAAATGCAAACCACCTTCCACCACCGAAGAGTCGGGAAGTTTGTACCCTGCAATGATAGGTGTGGCTCTTCGCTGCGAACCATCGTAAGCCTTCCACCGGCCGTTTTTGCCACCGTAGGAGCTTCCACCGTATACTTCGGAGATATCGATACCGTTCAGGATAATATTTTCTACCTCACCAATATTCACATTGGTGACAAGCAATTCATCGTGCTTTACTCCATTCTCATCAAACTTATACCGGGCTACATCCGCGCCCAATATCCTCCCGCGGTTGGAGATGGAAATAAAGAATGGAGTAAAGCTGCGCAACATCTTTGAACGGGAATGAAGCGGACCTGTATGCCCGCAATTAAGGTGTATATCCTTAATATGCGCCCCATCATTGGTAGAAATGGAGAATCCGGCCTTATTGGCGCCAAGTACATAAATGTTGTCCACGTGAATATCCATGATGTCGTCGGCTGTCTCCGAACCAACCTGGAAAAGATTGCAATTCGTATCGCCTATAATATTGCGCACTTTGTAATGCGCCGCCGGCCGTGTAAAGCCCAGCGAACAATCGGACCCTGGCTTTATGATATCATCCGAGGTTACTTTGCAATAGATATTGGTGGCAACAACATCATTGCATCCCATAAAATCGTAGATATCCCGGGTATTGGAATTATTATTCCGGCCAAAGTAGGTATCGTGCACATTGATGCCATCGGTACCGGTGGCTAGTAGTGCAAAATGGCCAGT
>DATHKS010000205.1:0-3450 GCA_035488975.1 Chitinophagaceae bacterium
GTTGTAAAGCACACCCGGGTCTTTATCCTTCAATACGCTTGGCTTATTTTCCCTGTCCTTCACCTGTACAATGGGGCCATCCTTGATAAAGAGACCGGCCATTTGCACCACATCATAAAGCGAACCACCGCCATTGTTACGGAGATCCATTACTATACCATCCACATTCTGTTCTTTCAGTTTAACGATCTCCTTAGCTACATCTGTGAAGCTGCGGTTGCCGTTTGGATTTTCGAAGTCGGCATAGAATTCAGGAAGGAATATGTAACCGATCTTTGCATTGCCGGATTTTACGATGGCGCTGCGTGCATACGTTTCATCCTGTACTATCTGGTCGCGAATGAGAGAGATTATCTTGATGGTGCCATCACCTTTCTTCACGGTAAGTCTCACTTCTGTGCCCTTTTGTCCACGAATGATCTTCACGGCATCCACTACGAGGTAGCCGCTCATGTCTACCGGTTCTTCTTTGCCCTGGGCAACCTTTTGAATAACGTCGCCGGGTTGAAGTTCTCCTGATTTCCATGCCGGGCTGCCGCTGAGGATGCTGCTCACCTTGATATTGCCGTCATCGTATTGCAGGGAGGCGCCGATACCGAAGAAGCGTCCGCTGAATTCTTCATCGAAGTATCTCTTGTCAACCGGTGGAAAGAATTCAGTATGCGGATCCATCGTTGTGGTGATGGCATTTACGAAGAGATTGAATTTATCGTCGTCGCTGAATTTAAGGCGATATCTTTCGAACAGCCGATCCGTTACCTTCCTTGTTTTTTCACGCGCTTCCTTTTCCAGCTCGGCGTCGGACTTGGCAACGAAGTCGGCCTTTCCTTTATTCTTCTCGCGCGTATCCAATAGGTCTGCATAGCGCTCGAGGGTAAGATATTTCAACTTCTTTCTCCAGCGTTCCCTGATCTCTGCTTTTGTTTTCGGGTAGTCCAGTTTCTCGCCATCGAGTGAAACTTCTTCGTCGACACTGAAGTCGAACGGCTTTGCGAGGATCTCGTTTACAAGAACGGAGGCTTCTTCCATCCGGCCTGTAAAGGTCTTGCCGGCGGTCAGGAAGAATTCAACAGGTGAGCCTTTGATCTCTTCGTCGATCTTGGTACCGTATTTATCCTGCAGCGCAGTGATATCGCTTGCCAGGTACATGTTCTTCTCCGGGTCGAGATCGTTGATATATTTGGTAAAGATCTTTTTTGAAAACGCGTCATTAATGTCCTGCGGACTGTAATGTGCCTGAACGAGCATTTCGCCCACTAGTTTCAGGATGTCTTCATACTTGTTGGGAGGATTTTTGTGACCAGATCCGAGAGTTTGAAAGGCAAGGAACGAGCCTGCTACAATCATCATGATCACAATGGGAAGTCGCTTCATATTCAAAAGGTATTTAAGTGCATTTCGCATATTCCAAAATTAACGCAAAAACGATGGTTTTCGTGCCTTTAGGGGCTTTTAACAAGTGTTTTTGATGAGTGGTCCCGATCACTTTTAATAATGTTTTCCGGAAAAATTTACGAAGCCGCGACAAATCCAGCCTTTTATTTTTTTAAAAATGTGAAATGCCTATTTTTGCAGCTCCAAAATGGTGGTTATAGCTCAGTTGGTTAGAGCATCAGATTGTGATTCTGAGGGTCGCCGGTTCGAGCCCGGTTAGCCACCCCATCAAACCCCGGTTTCGTTTCAGCGGATCGGGGTTTATAATTAATATAGGGTTTGCTTCATGAACTACTGGCTTCTACTTATTCCATTTCTCTCCGCATTGGCGGGTTGGTTCACTATCCGCCTCGCGATCTGGTTCCTGTTCAGTCCAACTGCACCTGTTCGCCTCCCCGGCCTCCGGTTGCAGGGAATATTCCCGCGTCACCAGGCTGTGATCGCCACGAAGGCCGCGGATTGGGCGGCCATTGAGTTATCTACTTCGAATGTGGAAGAAAAAGTAATGGATCCGGAAAATTTTGCGCGAATAAAACCGTTGGTAGAGGCCCATATGGACGATTTCCTGCGCAACCGGTTGAAGGACGAAATGCCCATGATCGGAATGTTCATCGGAGATAAGACGATCGACTCACTTAAACTCATATTCATAAAGGAAATCGAGACCCTTTTCCCCCGGGTGATGAGCGAATATGCATCGGGTATAAAGGGGCAACTGGACATCCGGAAAATGGTGAAACAAAAAATTGATGCCATTAGTCCGAACAAAATGAAGGCAGCGGTGTATTCCGGGCTGGGAAAGGAATTCCGGCTGGCTTCCGTCTTCGGTGCACTAATAGGACTTGTTGCGGGGATACTGGAATTGATCCTTGTTATTTTCCTGAACTAACGCTTGCTGCCGCCAGGCTTTCCATTTGTAACTTAATCGCTGCCTTTCATCAAAAACACAATACCGATTTAGAAGGTTAAATGATCTTTGCGCGTCTAATTCACACAATTTATTACATGAGAAATTTTTTTACTGTCTTATTATTCATTCTTTGTGCATATTCCGCGTCGGCGCAGCCTCCCGCGGGAACGGTCCGGCCCGGCGGTCAGTCAGTTACCGGTCGTTTGTATGGGAAGATCGTGGAGGCCGCCTCCGGCAAGCCCATTGAGTACGCTTCCGTTCAATTAATACAGAACAAATATGACTCCGTGAAGAAGCAACGGGCGGAGACCGTGATCGGCGGAATGCTCACCAAGCCAAACGGTGATTTCAGTATAGAAAATGTACCGGTTTTCGGCCCACTGAAGCTGAAGGTCACGGGTATCGGGTTTAAGGAAATGGTAGAGAATGTTTCATTCGACCTGAAGAGGCCCGCCGCTGGCAGCGGTTCCGGCGATATGTCCGCCATGCTAGGCGCACTAGATAAAGATCTTGGCAATATCAAAGTTGAACTCGAAGAAAAGACATTGGGAAATGTAACGGTTACTACGGAACGCCCGGGACTCACACTCGGGATCGACCGGAAGATATTCAATGTGGATAAGAACATCGTGTCTGCGGGTGGAACGGCAACGGACATCATGCGCAATATTCCTTCCCTCAATGTGGACATCGATGGCAATGTGACACTGAGGAATAATACACCACAGATATTTGTAGATGGCCGGCCCAGCAATCTTACCCTGGACCAGATACCGGCGGATGCCATCCAGAGCGTGGAACTGATAACGAACCCCTCTGCGAAGTTCGATGCATCGGGCGGAACTGCCGGCATACTTAATATAGTACTGAAGAAGGAAAAGAAGGTGGGCTATAATGGAAACGTGCGGGCCAATATCGATTCCAGGGGCCGCATCGGCGCGGGTGGGGATATCAATCTCCGTCAACAGAAGGTGAATGTATTTGCGAGTGGTCAATTCAACCAGCGTAAGTCGATCAGTACGGGCACAACTACCCGTCTCAATTTATATGATTCACCCGAGACATTTCTTACGCAGCATGACCGTTCGGTGCAATTGGGAGAGTTT
>DATHKS010000206.1:0-12325 GCA_035488975.1 Chitinophagaceae bacterium
CTATTGGGAAATGGCAGCGTTGCATAGCCCGCGTCTACATATTTTCTCTCGCTATCCCAATAGTCCTTCAGCGTTTCGAAATGATACGCTTGCAAAATTCTGTCTACTTCCGGCGAAACGGTCAATAGAGAATATGCCCAAACGGCCAGGATAGCTCCCGGCCTGGCCACCCTGTTTACTTCTTTGTAAAAATCGTCGAATTTGAACCAGTGCAATGCCTGTGAAACGGTCACCAGGTCGAATGTGTCGTCTTCGAAATCCGTATTCTCTGCCGGCTGTGCCGAATAAGAAATGTTGGGAGCTGTCGCAGCATTATCCAGTTGCTTTTGGCTGATATCAGTCGCCATTACCTTGTTGAAATAGTTCGCAAGCTCCTTCGCACTCTGTCCGTTCCCGGTTGCGCAATCCCAGGCGGTGTCTCTGCGCTCCGTAAGCCCGACGATGTATTGGAAAAGTTCAGGCGGGTAGCTGGGCCGGTATTTCACATACAGATCTGCCTGTACGGAGAAATTATCTTTCATTGGCGCAAAGATAAAAAAAGAAAACCCCGCCAGGGGCGGGGATTCGTTCATCCCGATAGAAATCGGGACGTCAACTTCAACCGTTTTTAGTATTTTTTATGGCTATCCTTCAAATCTGTCACCTGAGACGGCATTGGCCGCCGCCAGGTTACATTTCTTTTTTTCGAGACTGTCAGAATAATTTTACCAATGAGAATCCTGCAGAGGGTGTGCCGGTAAATGCCTCGGCATCTCCATCCTCATCCACACTTTCTTCATCACGCGCGGAATCCCTGTGCTTTTGCTTCTTCTCCAATTCCTCGATCCTCTTTTCGGAGGCTTCCTTTTTACGGCGCTCTTCCTCCAGCTGCATCCTCACTTCTATCGAGTCGGGCTGGTCTTCATAGCGATAATCGTCGTGGATGACAGTATTCCCCGTTGGGTCCTTCAGCACACCATCGATGCCCATCACATAATCGACGCTGGAATTAAACCTGTTCATATAAGCATTCTCATCCACACGGAAGTCCACAATACCGTTATGACTTCTCCTGTATGATCTCCTTATCCTGAAACTCGTCGGGTTGAGTTTATCATTCACCGATTCGTCGAACCGGAGTCTTTTCCCAACGGGCACCTGGATCTCGATTTCAACCTGCTGGCCCCTGAACTTGCTTCCCTTGTCGATACTATAACCACTTCCAAGATCGAGAACGCTATCGGCCACATGCAGGTTATAATTTATCTTCTCGGCTCTGTGCATGGCGTCTTCGGAAGTGCGGCCATGACTATATTTCTTTGCCGTCACGTGGAAGAAGGTATCGTTACTCTTTACAATATTGAATCGTACCGTAGAAAGCCTCACCGTATCTTCTGTCAAATCCCATCCATGACCGTCGTCATTCATCCAGCCGAAACTACCGGTGTATTCGAGTTCGGGTTCCGATACGGCAACGATCAATCTTCCGCCGGCAGGTTGCTCAAATGAGAGCGGCACATCCGCATGCTCTTCCTGCCTGAAGTCTCTTGTCATGCTCGCCGCGAGGCAAACCGCCGCCACCCAACCCAGCGCCCAAAGCGTACCGAAGGTCCAGCCGAGATAACTGCTGCGGGAGCGCACACCCGTAATCCGCCGTATGAGCCAGATGATGAATCCTATCAGGGGAACAACCAGGAAGAAGATCACGGTACCCCAGGCATATACCTGCTGAATATTGCTCGTCCACAGGAAATTATTGACAGGCCACCAGGCAAAGCCACCGAAGACAAGCGCCATCAATGCCACGAACAGTGCAAAGGCAATAGTACCGGCAATGAACAGGAAGAATACCTTGAACAGGACACCGATCGCATGACCCAGGCCCGTTCCGCTGCGCTTCGCCGTTTCGGCAAACTCCTTGGAAAACGTTTTTCCGCGTGTGTTAGCAAACTCCTTCGCCTTAGTGCCGAATTGCTGGGCAGACTCCTTCACTTCTTCACTCCAGCCCTTCATCCTATCCTTCATATTACCCATTCCTTCCTTTACATTTTGACGAATGGTATTCACATCCACCTTCTCTCCACGCATCTCCATCTTCTCGTACGGGCTGCTTGCTTCGGGCAATACCATCCAGAGAATGATGTACACGAAGACGAACGTGCCGGTCAATGAACTGAAGACTATATTGGGGAAAATGTCATAATCCCAATGGTAGCCGCCCACGAGCCCGATGAGGATGCTCAACAATATGGGCGCTGCCATGATCAGGCGGATAAGCTTGGCGTCACGGTTGAAATAAGCAGCGAGTCCACCCGCTACCCCGCCGATCACCCTGTCATCCGGGTTGCGGTAAAGTCTCTTGCCTGCGTATCCTTCAAGATCCTTCGTTGGCAAGACTATCCACAACAGGATATAGATAAGGAAGCCGAGACCGAAACCGCCGAACGTAATGATGGCGAAAAGTATCCGGATAATGGCGGGATCTGTATTCAGGTAAGCTGCAATACCACTACATACACCCCCAATGAATTTATCACTCGTATCGCGGTACAGCCTGCGCTTTTCCTTTCTTTCGGTGTAAGTGTACTGTTGCTGGCCTTGTTTTGCAGACTGGGGCTCATCCTTTTCCTCCGCCTCAAAATCTTCGGGTCTTCCCATCGATGCGATGATCTCATCCACATCGGCATCCGTTACACAGGAGGCGCCCTTGCGAACCTTCTCATTCATCAATTCGGCTATCCGGCTTTCAATATCATTGATGATCTCATCACGACCCTCTTCGCGTGCGAAATAGCGTCGTAAACTTTCAATATACGCCTGCAGCTTTTCATAGGCTGAATCCTCTATGGGGATTACCCTTCCGCTGAGGTTTATGCTGATGATCTTTTTCATGTCAAACTATTTTTGGTTGAAGTATTTTTATTGATTAAGTGGTTGATCGTTTTTATTGGCCAGCGCATTTACACCGTTTGAAAGTTCATTCCATGTCTGCTCCAGCTCCTTGTAAAAACTCTCTCCCTTCTCTGTGAGTGAAAAATATTTGCGGGGCGGCCCCGAATTGCTTTCCACCCAACGATAGGTAAGCATTTCTGCATTTTTCAAACGGGTAAGCAGTGGATATAATGTTCCTTCCAGGATCTGCAGGTTGGCGGCGCGCATCTCCTCTACGATGTCACTGGGGTAGGCCTCACCCCGCCTGATCACCGACAGGATACAGAATTCCAGGATACCCTTTCGCATCTGGCTCTGTGTGTTCTCGATATTCATAAATCCTCGTTTTTTAGTTGAAGGAAAACGGCCGGCGGGAAAGGATAAGGTTCGTAAGTCCCGTTAATTCCGCCCGTTTTCCTGTTATGAGATCAAAGATAAGGCAATATTTGGTACTATGCAACACAAAGTACCATATTGTTTCTAGTAATGCTCATTAAACAGTGCCGGAATTTCCGCTGAAACCCTTGCCTGGCTTGAATTTATTATGGATCCACCCATGTCAAAAAAAATATTTCAGATTGTATCAAAGGACATTCTCCGGGATTACCGGCAAGTAAAAAGGCCTGTTTTGTGAAAAACAGGCCTTTTTACTTGAATTCCGGGTTGCCAACCCGGAATTCAGGACTAAATTTATCGCCGGTTTTCCATCCACTTCTTCTCGGAGACATCCTGCTTCAGGACGGCATACCTCTTCACCTTATTTATAGTGGCCTCATCCAAAATATTGATGAGATTCCTGAAATTGGTCTCCTTTCCGGGTTTTATCATCAACATTAGCTCCTCCCTCCGGCCGGCCAACCAACCTTGCCTTTCCCGGATAATGTGCCCGATTCCACTCAATTCGGAGAGCGTGGTGGGAAAAACCCGCCCGCCAATAACTGCCGATGGCCAATCACTCACATAATAGTATACCTCATTCTCCCCTCCCAACAAAACCGTGAGCGAGGTGGAACGGCCTACCGGCATCGAAGGCTCATCGCCCTTCGGCATAGCAAGAGTAACTACGGAAGGTTTACTCAGTTCGGTAGTCATCACGAAGAAAGCGATCAATAGAAAGCCCAGGTCTACCATCGGGGTCATATCTGTTTTCACGCTGCCCTTTTTCAGTCGTGTCACGCCGGCCCTTGGTCTGCGCGGAAGTTCGTTAGTGAAGATGTCCATACTCGTTTTTCATAGAGACTCCGGTCCCTGCGGTTTCCACACACGGCGGGCATTGTTATTGCTCTTCCGGTAGTAAACAGATACATGAAGACCATCATCGTTCCAACGGATTTTTCGGCTTCCGCCGCAAACGCAACCAACTATGCTATGAATATGGCATTGCAGGTAAAAGCATCGGTGCTCCTGGTGCATGCATACCAGCTGCCCATTGCAATCAATGATGATCCGCCCATTCTTATCTCTATTGAAGAACTGCAGGACGTAGCAGATACCCGCCTCGCCGAACTGAAGAAGGGTCTCGAGCACGTTACCCCCGCCGGTCTGAAAATAGAAACTGTTGCACAACTGGGAACGGTGAATGAGGTGTTGCGCGAACTCTGCGAGAAGAT
Organism: Chitinophagaceae bacterium; assembly: GCA_035488975.1. GTDB lineage: Bacteria > Bacteroidota > Bacteroidia > Chitinophagales > Chitinophagaceae > DATHKS01. The sequence goes on from DATHKS010000206.1 coordinate 4,521, forward strand.
ACAACCCTTCGTGGTGATCATGGGCGCCACCGGTCACTCGGGATTGGATATGGCGCTTTTCGGAAGCACCCTCAAGTCCGTTATCAAACACCTTACCTGGCCCGTGATCGGAGTCCCGCGTGGGAAAGAATATGGACATGGAATCAAGAATGCCGGCCTGGTAGTAGACTTCCGTGAACTAACGCAGACATTGCCACTAGCCGCCATTCGAAGCTTCACGGAATCTTTTGGCACCACACTCTATGTTCTCAATTTGGATTTAGGAAATTCATTGGACAAGGAAAGCAAGCCGGTGAGATCTCCATTGCTTGAGTCAGCATTTTCTCCCGCCGCACTTCAATACCATTTCAATGATACTACCGATATTGATGAAGATGTAAATGGCTTTGTAGAAAAGAACGGATTGGATATTCTCATATCGATCCACAAGAAACATACATTCCTGGAGACAGTTTTCAAGAAGGACGCCACCAACAAATTATTATTCCATTCGAGTGTGCCGCTGATGTCCGTAACGTGAATCCTCAACGTGAATCGTGAGTCGTCAATCGTGAATACAACACTCTATAGTGAGAATATTCGAATCGAGTAAGGCCCTGTCCTAATCGATTCGAATATTCTTATAGCGGAGTGTTGTATTCACGATTGACGACTCACGATTCACGTTGAGGATTCACGTTATTTGCGATTAGAATTCCGCGCTCTTCGGTGTTCTTGGAAATGCGATCACATCCCTGATGTTCGTCATACCGGTAATAAACAAAACCATTCGTTCGAAGCCGAGGCCGAATCCGGCATGCGGGACGGTTCCGAATCTTCTTGTATCGAGATACCACCAGAGATCTTCCGCGGGAATATGCATTTCCTTCATTCGCTGTTCCAGCCTGTCCAATCTTTCCTCGCGTTGTGATCCGCCTACGATCTCTCCAATGCCGGGCGCCAGGATATCCATGGCGGCAACCGTCTTTCCATCCTCATTCTGTCGCATGTAAAATGCCTTGATCTCTTTTGGATAATTAGTCAGGATCACCGGCTTCTTGAAATGCTTCTCTACCAGGTAGCGCTCATGTTCACTCTGCAGGTCCATTCCCCAATCAGTGATCGGATACTGAAATTTCTTTTTCTTGTTATGATTGCTTTCACGCAGAATGTCTATCGCCTCCGTATAGGTCAGTCTTTGAAAATCATTGTTGAGAACAAATTCAAGCTTTTGGATCAGGCCCAGTTCGCTTCTTTTATCCTGCGGCAATTGCTTCTCCTCTTCATCCAACCGCTGTGCAAGGAAATCGAGATCGTCGCGGTTATTATCCATCGTATAGCGGATAAGATATTTGATAAACTCCTCCGCCAGATTTGCGTTGTCCTCCAGGTCACAAAAGGCCATCTCCGGTTCTATCATCCAGAATTCAGCCAGGTGCCGGGTAGTATTGGAATTCTCAGCCCGGAACGTGGGACCGAATGTATAGATCTCTCCAAATGCCGTGGCTCCGAGTTCGCCCTCCAGTTGGCCACTAACGGTAAGATTGGTGGCGCGTCCAAAAAAATCCTCCTTGAAGTTGATGCTTCCGCTCTCGTCTTTTGGCGCATTATCCAGTGGTAGCGTTGTTACCTTGAACATTTCGCCGGCGCCTTCTGCATCGCTGGCGGTGATGATCGGCGTATGCATGTATACAAATCCCTTATCGTTGAAAAACTTATGTACCGCAAAGGCGAGGGCATGACGAACACGGAAGACCGAACCAAATGTATTCGTGCGAAAACGCATATGTGCTATTTCCCTCAGGTATTCGAGGGTCGGACGGTTCTTCAATTGAATAGGATATTTTTCCGCGTCGCTGTCCCCGAGGATCTCGATGGTGCTGGCAACAAGGTCCATCTTCTGCCCTTTTCCCAATGAAGGAACCACCTTACCGGTCACCTTCAACGAGGCGGAAGTAGTGATCCGCCTCAGCAGTTCGTCGTCGAAACGTCCGAGTTCCGCCACAACCTGGACATTGGCATTTGTAGATCCATCGTTGATCGCGATGAACTGGTTGTTCCGAAATGTTCGCACCCATCCCATAACCGTCACCTCCTGCTGTTGTGGCTCCTGTGAAAGCAGCTCCTTTATCTTGATCCGTTTGTTAAACATATCTTGCTTTTTGAGAGGGGCAAAGGTAGAACTTGGAGGGCATCATTAGCCCCCTCCCCATCAAATATGGCAATTAGCTCATTTGTAAAAGTGCCACTGATCCTCAGGCCGGTCGTTCACCACTCATCGTATCACGCCAAAATCGGCTAATTGGCATACCTGCCGGCATCGCCTTCGCGCAGCTTCAGCGGAGCAAGGCCGGTAGGCTGGTTTACAAATTGTCTAATTATATTTCAACCTTTTCAGCTTGCCTGCGTTATAATCATTCCAGGCAAATCGCCCCCTTTCCTTCAGAAGCCCCACAACTGCCTGAAACCCAAAAATTTTTCTTTTTACGAAAAACAACGTATAATTGCATTGGAAAGAACGACTGGTTAGTTCATTACTCCCTTGGTTGGCTCATCAGGTTTTTGCCGTTTTCCATTCAATCTAAACTCATACTTTTTCTTTTCTCATTTGTGATCAGCTCACTGTGTTAAACTTCAAGATTTTTCTATGTACGATATTCTGCAATTGAACGACATGCTCGTTCCTGAACTGCTAGACATTGCCGAGCAGCTCCATATTCCCAATGCAAAAAAACTGGACAAACAAGGTTTAGTCTATAAGATCCTTGACAGCCAAGCCGTTGAAGGCTCAAAAGGCGCTGTAGCAACGGAAGAAAAAGGGAAGAGAAAGCGCATCATCAAAACTTCGACCGGCATTTCTACAGAGGAAGCTGTAGTCGAAGATTCCGGCGAAGAGAAAAAGGTGAGCCGCAAGCCCGCCGCCGCCGCACCCAAGAAGGAAGAGAAGGCGCCGCCGATCAAGAAAATGCGCAAGAAGATGGACGAAAAAGAAGAGCCTACCTATAATGATGATCAAAACGATCAGAATGATCATTCCTCAGAGGAACAACCCGTAGAAGAACAATCCGACAATGTTGTCCAGGAGTCCGAGACATCGATGGACAATTCCTCACAGAATCAAAATAACAATTCGAACAACAAGGTCTATCCTCAACGGCGCGAGCAGAATTTTAACATAGAATTTGATGGCGTGATCCATTCTGAAGGCGTTCTTGAAATGATGCCTGACGGTTATGGCTTCCTCCGCTCCTCTGACTATAACTATCTCTCTTCTCCCGATGACGTTTATGTTTCTCCCTCTCAAATAAAATTATTTGGATTAAAGACCGGCGATACCGTTCAGGGCGCCGTTCGTCCACCGAAGGAAGGTGAAAAATATTTTGCCCTGTTAAAAGTGGATGCGATCAATGGAAAGAGCCCCGAAGAGGTCCGCGACCGCGTGCCCTTCGATTATCTCACGCCATTGTTCCCATTTGAAAAATTGAATCTCTTCACTACTCCGGGTGATTATTCCACCCGGATCATGGATCTCTTCACGCCGATAGGTAAGGGACAACGGGGATTGATCGTGGCACAGCCTAAAACAGGTAAGACCATGTTGCTGAAAGCCGTTGCAAATGCCATCGCGGCCAATCACCCCGAGTGTTACCTCATGGTCGTACTCGTGGATGAAAGACCTGAAGAAGTTACCGACATGGAGAGAAGTGTTCGTGCCGAGGTGATTGCATCTACCTTCGACGAGCCAGCAGAAAAACACGTGAAGGTATCTACCATCGCCCTTCAAAAGGCAAAGCGATTGGTAGAATGCGGACACGATGTTGTTATCCTTCTCGATTCGATCACACGTCTCGCACGCGCGCACAATACCGTTGCTCCTTCCAGTGGTAAGGTTCTTTCGGGAGGTGTTGAGGCCAACGCAATGCAAAAGCCAAAACAATTCTTCGGAGCTGCACGTAAGATCGAACATGGTGGATCGCTTACTATCATCGCCACCGCTCTTGTCGATACCGGAAGTAAGATGGATGAAGTGATCTTCGAAGAATTCAAGGGAACCGGTAACATGGAATTGCAACTTGACCGCAGGTTGGCCAACAAACGTATTTATCCCGCCATCGATCTGGTTGCCTCGTCCACACGTCGCGACGACCTGTTGCTGGAAAAGGATGTGCTGCAGCGAATGAATCTCCTTCGCGTCTTCCTTACGGATATGAATACCGAAGAAGCCATGCGCGAATTGCAGAATCGTATGAAGGGAACCAAGAACAACGAGGAATTCCTGGCCAGTATGAATCGATAATTGGATATCATCATTAAACACCAACCATGTCTACAACGCTAAAATTTCTCGCCGGAATTCTGCTTCTAACCGCTATTTCCTGTAACAACGAGAAAAAGGAAGAACCTAAACCTGCGCCCGCAACGGCCGTTCCCGAGAAAAAAGCCGCGGAAAAGACGGAGATCTCGGTCAGTCCCAATGGTGGAGAACTCAAAACAAAAGACGCTATCATCAAACTCAACACGAAGGATACGACAAAACACTAGTCGACCGCGTATAAATTAGTAGAAAAGCTTCCTGTAGGAGGCTTTTTTTGTGTCCATTGCCCCCTGACCCATACAATCTCAGGTGTCCAAATTCGTTATATTGGCTATCGGTTCGGCGTTTAAGTCAAGCCTGTTGAAAAAAATACCATGAAGACCTGCAAACTGCTTTTTCTATTTATATTCCTCCCGCTGGTATTCCACGCGCAGCATTCGCTCACAGGACTGTGGACCGGCTCGCTAAGTAATGACAGCAGCACCATCCGCAAGGATCAGTCGTATGAGATAGCTCTCACCCAATACAAGGAAAAAGTGTACGGATACACACGCACCACATTCATCGTTCATGATACTCTTTTCTATATGGTGAAAAGGGTCAAAGGGACCATTGACGGAGATGTTTGTGAAATAAAGGACGACGAGATCCTATCGAATAATTTCCCCGGACGAATTGACAAGGGAGTAAAAGTGACCACCACATTCCGGATGAATAAGCAGGATACTACCTGGTATCTCGCCGGCGACTGGAAGACCAATAAAACAAAGAATTTCTACTCCATATCGGGGAAGATCGCATTGAAGGAAGAGACCAACCTCGATAATTCCAAATTGTTTCCCCACCTGGAAGAACTGAAAGTGGCGAACGATGTTGCTTTTTATAAGGCATCTAAAACTCCTCCCATTGCCATCGTCGCCCGAGTCCAGGCGCCAAAGAAGGAGCCGGAAAAAACAAAGAAGCCGGATGATCTCGCGAAAAAGGAAAAGACCAAAACACAGGCCGATCTTCAGCCAAAGGAAACCGAACCCATAGTCGCCTCTGGACCGGAAAAAAAGCCCGTTTCTATCCCACCGGCAGCTAGTCAGAAGCCGGAAGAGAAGAGTACCGCATCGGCAGCGCCTGCTAAAGACATAACTTCAAAAAAAGAACCTGTCAGGGAAATTCCACCAGTCATTATTACACCGGTCACGAAGATCCCGGAGGCGGCAGCCTTTGTTGCCACGAGAAAGACCATAGCTCCGCAGATAGTAACCTTCAGCGCAGACAGCCTGGAGCTGGCTTTGTATGATAACGGCGAAGTTGACGGCGATACCGTGAGCGTATTGCTGAACGGTGAGGTGATTCTCGCGAAACAGGGACTGAAGACGGTAGCAATAAAGAAGACAATTTATATTCCGGCCGGCACCAATGAGATCAATCTTGTTCTCTACGCCGAGAATCTTGGAAAGTATCCGCCCAATACCGGTTTGCTCATCGTGCATGATAATGAGGAGGTGTACCAGATCCGGTTCAGCGCGGATCTGCAGCAGAATGCGGCCATTATTTTCCGAAGGAAGAAATAATTCATCTATGCCACCAGGCCATCGATCTTCCTGGATAATTTTTGATCTTTTTCGGTCACCACATCCCCGGCATCGTGAGTTGACAACCAGATGTCAACCGTGTTGTAAGTGTTCTTCCATTCCGGGTGATGATCCATTTTTTCCGCGGCAAGCGCCACGCGGGTCATGAAGGCAAATGCCTCGCTGAAATCCTTGAATTTAAATTGGCGATGTAGCTTATTGTCCGTTTCCTTCCACATGGTGAATAGTGTTTAGATTAGTCTTCAGGCCGCAATTATCAGGCTAGAAAACCAGGTGCTCCTTATTGCGGATCCTTTCATTGGTAAGTTCCGCTACCAGTTGCACTCCTGCAATGGTACGGACCGGGGCGATGATCTGTTGCAAATCCTCATCATCCACGATATCATCCTTCATAAGCCAAAGGAAGTCGAGGTGTTTGAACTCCGGAAGAAGGTACTCTCCTTCGAACTGGTTATTGTACACATAATGAGAAAGGCAGCCCGTCGGAACCCTGTACTCGAAAACGGAAAAAAAATAATCCCGTTTCTTCTTCTTTAGTTTGATCTCTATTTCGTGGTTGATCCTGAAATCCATGCTGAGCAGTGTGTTCAATTGCCAGCAGAATTGATAGTCTTTCACCGGGGCCATTATGCCGAGGAGGCGTGTGTCCTCGAAGAAGGACTCGGCGAGATCGTGATTGTTGATCGAAAGCTTTAGGCTGCGTTCAGACACGTTGTTGTTTTATCCGGTTAATATCAAAACTCCAGGTCCGCTTCTTTCAATTCACTTCCCCTCTTGAATTTCACCTTGGTCTTATCTCCCTTGCTGAATTTATTCAATGCCTGCATATAAGTCTCGAGCGAGGTCACCTTATTCTCCCCCAATTGAAGTATTATATCACCGGTCTTCAGCCCTGCCCTGGCCGCTGGCCGGCCATCCGTCACCCCATCGGCCCTGACACCCGCTCCGTCAAAAGTATAATCAGGCATTATTCCTAGCGTGACCTTGAACGAGGTGGTCGACATCTGCGTTTCCCTTGTCTTTGTGAAACTCAGTCTCGAGTCCTGTTTGTTCAGAGTGGTTATGATGTTATTTACATAATTAATGACCAACATTTCCCCTTCGTAGTTTATCCGGTCGGCATCATCCGTAGGACGATGATAGTCTTTGTGCTGTCCCGTAAAGAAAAATAGAACGGGAATATCTTTCCGGTAGAAGGAAGTATGATCGCTCGGACCGGCGCCGCTCGAATCCAATTTAATGACGAAGGGGATCTTCTTGTCTTTTGGATTAATGACGCTGGACCATTGTGGCGAGGTTCCGTAACCCCCGATCGTCAGTGCCTTCGTGCTGTCATTGAGACGACCCACCATATCCATATTGATCATATAGGTGGTGGACTGGAGATCGATCGTGGGATGTTCCGTAAAATATTTTGAGCCGAACAGTCCGAGTTCTTCTCCCGAGAAAGCTATGAACAAATAATTATTATGTTTCGCCTTCGAAGTTGAAAGCAACTTAGCCAATTCGATCAACGCCGCCGTACCGCTTGCATTATCATCCGCGCCATTGTGGATCAGTTTTTCGCCCGTGCGTAGCATCGAGTTGCCGTCCTCACCATACCCCAGGTGATCGAAATGGGCACCCAGGATCACAGTGGCCGATGCCTTGTTGTCGATATATCCAACCACGTTATGTCCCGTCCTCTTCTTATCGCCAATGGATATCTTCATTTTTATGGCAAGGGTTGCCGTAGCATCGCTCAGGAATTTCTTTGCAGCGTCCTTATAAATATAAACGACGGGTACTTTCAGCGCTTCCGATTTATCCCTTGCATCGAAGGCCAACTGATCATTGAGTGTTGAACTGTTATATACGATGACGGCTGTGGCGCCACGGTCGTAAGCCCTCAGGGAGTTTTTCTTGATGTACTCGCTCACATCGAA
>DATHKS010000207.1:0-9365 GCA_035488975.1 Chitinophagaceae bacterium
ATCCCGCCTCCACGGTGAAGCTGCCCATTGCCGCCCTTGCCTTGCAAAAACTCCACGAACTGAATATTCCCGGTGTCGACATGAACACAACCATGATCACCGGCGCCGAAGGCGATACGCAGACGAAAGTGTACAACGATCCATCTACCATGGATGGGAGACCCTGTATAGCGGGGTATATCAGGAAAATACTCCTGGTAAGCGATAACGATGCCTTCAACCGCCTGTATGAATTCCTCGGGCAGGAATACATCAACAATACGCTGCACCGCATGGGTTATCCGGACGTGCAGATCATTCACCGCCTCGAACTATCCCTGAGTGAAGAGCAGAACCGGCACACGAATCCCATCCGTTTCGTGGATACCAGCGGGCAGACGCTCTACCTGCAGCCCGCGAAGGAAAGCAGGTTGGTCTATGCCACGCGGAACACCATGCTGGGTAAGGGATATATGAGGAATGACAGCCTGATCCCTGCGCCATTCAATTTCTCGAAGAAGAACCGCCTGCCATTGCAGGACCTTCACAGCATACTCCGGTCCATCGTGTTCCCCGAGGCCACGGCCAAAAGAAAGCGATTCTCCCTCGACGAACGCGACTACCTGCTGCTTCACCGGTATATGTCGATGTATCCGCGTGAATCGTCGTTTCCGGAATTGGACAGCGCTACCTACAACGATACCTATGTGAAATTTCTGCTCTATGGATCGGCCCCGGTCGATCCGCTGCCCGGCGTCAGGATCTTCAATAAAGTAGGGGATGCGTATGGATTCCTCATCGATGCGGCCTATGTCGCGGATTTCACCCATAAAATAGAATTCCAGGTCTCCGCCATGATCTATTGCAACAGCGACAGCATCTTCAATGATAATAAATATGACTATGAGTCCATCGGCCAGCCGTTCTTCCGGCATTTGGGCAGGCTTATCTATGATTATGAATTGAGGAGAAAACGAACGATCGAACCGGATCTTTCAGGTCTGCAGTTCGATTACCGCAAGGAATAGCCTCCCCGATATTCACATGGATGTTGCAATTGTCAACACCTGTCTTTTATTCCTCATTCTCCCCGGATAAATTATTTCAAATTCTTAACTTCGCAGCCGCCTGGTCAGCCTGCCGCCTAAACAATTCATTTTTTAAACATTTGTACATGCAGTTATCTTCTCTCTTGCAGCGCTTCAACGAACCTGAAACATTAAAAATGGCAAAATTGGGCCGCGAATTAAGGGCGCAAGGCATCGACGTGATTGATCTGAGTCTCGGTGAACCCGATTTCAATACTCCCGAACATATCAAAGAAGCAGCGGTGAAGGCAATACACGACAACTGGAGCCATTATACCCCGGTCTCCGGCTTCCTCGATCTTCGTGAGGCCATCTGTTCGAAATTAAAACGCGATAACAACCTGGACTATAAACCGGAGAATATCGTGGTATCCACCGGCGCCAAGCAAAGCCTCGCCAATACCGTCCTTGCTCTCGTGGATGAGAATGATGAGGTGATCATTCCCACTCCTTATTGGGTCACCTATAGTGAGCTGGTCAAGATCGCGAGAGGAAGGGTAGTGGAGATCAAGACCGATGCGAAGGATAAATTCAAAATAACGCCGCAGCAACTCGAAGAAGCGATCACGCCGCATACGAACCTGTTCCTTTTCTCTTCTCCATGCAATCCCAGCGGGGCCGTGTACAGCAAGGAAGAATTGGAAGGACTGGTGAATGTCTTCCGCCGTTATCCGAATATCCACATTATCTCCGATGAGATATATGAGTATATTAATTTCATCGGGAAACATGAAAGCATTGCACAGTTCGATGATATAAAGGACCGTGTTATCATCGTCAATGGACTAAGCAAAGGATTCGCCATGACGGGATGGCGCCTGGGATATATTGCGGCCAGTGTCGAAGTAGCGAAGGCCTGCGAAAAACTCCAGGGACAATTTACCAGCGGCACGAGTTCCATTACTCAAAAGGCCGCTGTGGTGGCGCTTACAACCGACCTGCGTCCATCTAAGGAAATGGTGGAGGAATTCGCCCGCCGCAGGAAGCGCGTACTGCAACTGGTAAGCGAAATACCGGGTATCGAGTGTACCGAACCCGAAGGCGCGTTTTATATTTTTCCGGACATCAGTTCCTTCTTCGGCAAGACCGATGGAAAGACCGTCATCTATACCTCAGGCGATTTTTGCATGTACCTGCTCAACAATGCGCACGTCTCTTCGGTAATGGGTGAGGCCTTCGGCAATCCCGATTGCGCCCGTTTTTCATTTGCAAATAGTATGGAGAATATTGAGAAGGCGTGGGCGAGGATTAAAGTAGCATTAGCTAAACTGCAGTGAGAACAATTTGATAATTTGGTAATTTGATAATTTGGCAATGATCCTAATGAGTAAATTCATTTCGCATCGGAGCACGCCTAATTATCAAATTATCAAATTGCCAAATTAATCATCAGCCTCTCGTGCAGCTTCAGCACCTGCGGTATCACCATCCGCCTTTCATCATTCATGATCACCGCATCGCATAGCTGCATCTTCATTTCCTCGTCGAGCTGGCGACTCATTCGCTTCTGCACTTCTTCCCTCAGCTGCATATCTCTTTTCATGGTTCTCTTTATGCGCATAGCCACGGGTGCGGAGACACCGATCACGAAGTCGAGGAATTCAGCCGAACCACTCTCGAAGATCAGCGCAGCCTCCTTGATAGCATAAGGAGAGGTTTGCTTTTTCATCCATTCGTTCGCGTCGTGGATGGTTGCGGGATGAGTGAGTGAATTGAGCAGATCTAATTTTTCTTTATTGCCGAAGACAATGGACGCGAGATAAGCGCGGTTGAGTACTCCATTTTGATAACTTTCCCCGCCAAAATGACGACGAATGGATTCCTTCAGCTCCTCGTCGGTATTCATCAGGTTCCGGGCGGCCACATCGGCATAATACACGGGAACGCCGAGTACCTCGAAGATGCCGGCAATGGTGCTCTTACCACTGCCGATGCCGCCAGTTAGACCGACCCTTAACATGTATTGAATGCTTTTAAGGAAACCTGCTCAGTAAATATAAAAACAAAACCGGATGACAACACCCGGTTTTATTCTATTCGGACCATGGGTCCTTATTATTTCTTTTCAGCCACCGCTGGCTTGTTCAGGGCTGCTGTCCAGTCCATACTGATAGCCGATTTCTCGATCTTGATATAGCTGCCGGGGCTCACTTCGATATTGAGGGTTCCGTCTTCATTTACCTTATTGATAGTGCCATGAATGCCCGCGATGGTCACGATCTTCGAGCCCTTATCGAGGTCCTGGATGAATTTTTTCTGATTTTTCGCGCGCTTCGCCTGGGGGCGTATGAAGAATAACCAGAAGGCCAGGATCATCAATCCGAGGAATATCGGAGTGGTCATTGACCCGAATGGACCCGATGGTTGTGGAGTCGCCTGAAGGAAATGGATGTAGTTCATTTTTAGTTGTTGATTTTATTGTTTGACGCTGGAATCTCCGAAAGCCTTTGCTTCACAAGAGAATTTTCTAGTTGATGCGATCCTCGTTAGTAGATCAGTCGGTGATCTCTACTTTAAAGGTCAGTATATGTTGTTGTTCGGGTTTGGTATTTGCATTTACATATACTTCTTTCCTGGCTTCGCCATGCGGACGGCCCTTGCTGTCGAACTTGGCCCTCACAGTTCCTTCCTCACCCGGGGCAAAAGGCTTGTCCGGTTTCTCAGGCACCGTGCAACCGCAACTGGCAGAAACGTTTTGGATGATAAGGTTCCTATCTCCCGTATTCTTGAAACGGTAGCTCACCTCAACCACCTGGCCCTCCTTCACTTTTCCGAGCTCCTTGACGGTTGAATCAAGCCATTGTATTGTTGTAAAATTAGAGGAGTCATTTACCGCCTTGTCCTTTTCTTCCTGGCTCAGAGGCTTTCCCGCCTTCTGGTCGCTGCCCTGGCAGGCAACCAGTCCTGCGGCAATAGAAATGATCAATAGGAATTTTTTCATAGCTCGTAATTTTCAGATTTGCAAATGTAAGTCAAATAGCAGAAAAGGACGGAACACCTTAACATAAGCTTTGCAAGCGCGGCCTAACCCTTCTTATAATCCACCTTGTGCAATTTACCCTGTTGCAAAAGATCTTTGTGTATATTATCGAGGATACCATTAACGAATTGCCCGCTCTGTTGTGTACTGTAATCCTTCGCGAGGTCGATATATTCATTGATGGTCACCTTCGGTGGGATCGTCTCGAAATACAGGAACTCCGCTACTCCCATCTTCATGAGTATCATGTCCAGTGCCGCGATCCTCTCCGGATCCCAGTTCTTCAGCTTCGGCACAATGATGGTCTGCAGGTGCTCCGTCTTGTCGAGCACGGTTTGTAACAAAGTCTTCGCGAATTGCGCCTTGTCTGCACTTATCAGTTGTTTGAAATCATACGAGCCCGGCTTCTGGATATAACCCACCAGTATCTGTACGATCATCTCACCATCGTCGTCCCAATTGGAGAAATTCTCCTCCATATGTCCCACGAATACTTCGTTGGCAAGCAGCATGTCATTCAACAGGAATTCAATGATCTTTTTTTCCTCCTGTTTATCGCGCGCCTGGTTCAAGATATATGCGGCGTAGGCCGGAGTCTGCACCCATTCGAGATATATTTTTCGCACGAGTTCCGTGCTTTCGCCCTGCGACTGGCGGAGAATGGTCTCGGGTTTGACCTTACTGATCTGCTCTTTCATGGCTGTATCCTCCAGCATCTTCCAGAGCGTTTCATTTCCCGCAATTTTTATATTCACATTGAGATCGGCTGCACTGGGAAGGTGTTTGCTCGCACGTTTATGCGCTTCGGTCTCCGCATACCGGGCTACTTCGGTGAGGAACCAGGTCAGGTAAACAAGGAGTGAACGGGTCTGATCGAAATGTTGCTGTAGTATTCTCTGTGGCTCACCGGGTTTCGTTAGATCTTCCAATGTTTCGACTGTATAAAGCGTCTGCATCACTTTCACCCGGATATTACGTCTGCTGATCATTTTGAGATAAGAACTTTTTGAAACCGCAAAGATAGGCGTTTTCCTTTTTTGATCTCGGCTGAAGGAGTAAATATTATTATCCGGCCAACATTCATTCTATTGAGTATTCATCTTTAAATTGCTAACTTAACTGTCAATAACCACCTGTAGCTGCGCGCTGATCCAGATGGAGAACAAATAGTTTTTTTCAATTCCAGGCATTATCCTTTCAAGTGCAAAGAAGTATGGCTGAGGCAAATTTTGAGAATGTTTTTTATTTGTCCCCCTTGCCCATGATCATCCTCCGGGGACCGGACTCTATTATTGAATCGGTCAATGACCGGATGATCGGGCTTTTAAATAAGCCGGCTACGGCATTGCGGGGCCATTCTTTCCTTTCCATTGTCGCCGCCGAACAGGCCGATTCAGTTTCCCTGATCCTTTCCAACATGTATGCCCCGGGCAAGACCGCTCACCGGGAAGAAAGCCATGCCCACGATATCCGGATACTCTATTCCGGCAGCGAGTTGCACTTCACCCTTCAGCCGCTGCGCGATGCAGGGAAAGTAACAGGCATATTGGTTAGCGCTGGTCAGGAATATCAGCGTGTGAAGTCAAACAGCAGCCCCTTCCGGAATATGGTGATGCAGGCGCCGATAGGGGTTACTATCCTCAGAGGACCTTCCTATATCGTTGAGATGGCGAATGAGCAATACCTGAAAATAGTGGACCGCCAGGAAAAACAATTCGTTGGCAAACCCCTTTTCGATGTGTTGCCGGAAGTCAGGGACCTCGTGGCGCCCTTGCTTCGATCTGTAATTGAAACCGGCGAGCCCGTGCATGGAGATGAATTCAAGGTCGTTATCTTCCGGCAGGGAGAAATGCAGGAGACCTATTTCAATTTCATCTATCAACCCTTAAAGGAAGAGGATGGCCGGATATCGGGTATCATTGTCGTGGCAAATGAAGTGACCTTCCAGGTGAAGGCAAAGCATGCCCTTGCCGAAACGGAAAAGCAGTTTCGTAATCTCGTCATGCAATCCCCGGTAGCCATGACCATCTGGAGAGGCAGGGACTTCATCATTGAAATGGCGAACCGCGAGATGTTCACTACTATCTGGCGCAAAGAAGAAGAAGATATCATCGGGAAAAAAGCGCTGGACGTTTTCCCGGAGCTGAAGGACCAGAAATATCCCGAATTGTTAAACAGGGTGCTGCATACCGGCTCACCGCATCGTGAGAATGAATCGGTAGCATATATCCAGGGTGATGACGGTATGCGCAAGTTCTACCTCGACTTCGAATATGCTCCTTTGCTCGAAACGGATGGCATTGTCTCCGGTATCATGATCACGGTAAACGATGTCACGGAAAAAGTGGAAGCCCGTCACAAAGTAGAGGACGCGGAGTCGAGGCTCCGGCTGGCTACCGATGGCACAGGCCTTGCCACCTGGGACCTCGATCTCAATTCCCGGCACATCATCTATTCCTCCCATCTTGTTTTGGTCTTCGGGCAGGAGCCAGGCACCGAACTAAGTCATGCCGCCATGCGCAGTCTCATTCACCCGGAAGACAGGAAGGAGATCGTGGAGAAGGCATTCGAGCAAGCCATGCAAACGGGAATATATCATTATGAGGCGCGGGTGGTATGGCCAGACAAGAGCGTGCATTGGATACGGACGCAGGGAAAGGTGATCTACGATCACGGGCATAAGCCGCAGCGTATGCTTGGAACAATGATCGATATTACAAATGAAAAGACCGCCTACGGGATACTACAGGATAGTGAACAGCGGCTCAATATGGCAATCGAAGCGGCGGAACTGGGAACCTGGGTATTGAACCTTCGCACCAGGGAGGCGCAGTATTCATCCCGTTACCTGCAGATACTCGGCTTTGAGGAGAGTGAAAGACCCAACCATAAGGAAATACTGGAAAGAATTCACCCCGGGGATCGCCCGGCACGGGACATGGCTGTGATAGAAGCCATGCGTACGGGTCTCTTCAATATTGAAATGAGGATCATCCGCCCTGGCAATAATATCGGTTGGATAAAGGCGAAGGGAAGCCTCTTCTACGACGAGAAGCGAACCCCCGAACGCATGCTGGGAACCATCATGGACATCACCGAACAGAAAGCCGCATTCAACAGCCTGCAGGAAAGCGAAGAACGATTCAAGATGGTAGCAGACACCGCGCCCGTCATGATATGGATGTCGGGAAATGATCGCTTCCTCGATTTCTTCAATACCAGCTGGCTCACCTACACGGGACGGCAGATAGTGGACGAGGTCAACGACGGCTGGAAGGAAGGCCTTCATCCGGGCGATGTGGCACGTTGCGCGGAGCTATATGACCGGTCGTTCAATAACCGGATCGCCTTCCATATAGAATACCGCCTGCGCAGACATGACGGCATCTATCGCTGGATATCGGACAATGCCGTTCCCCGGTACACGCCCGATGGGGAGTTTGTCGGTTTCATCAGCGCATGCATGGATATCGACGATGAGAAGCGGTTCAACCAACGGCTGCAGGCAAGCGAACTGCTATTCAAAACGATCTCCAACGTATCGCCTGTAGGACTTTGGATGACCAATGAAAAAGGCATCAATACATTTGTCAACGATACCTGGCTGCACTGGACGGGAAGCCGCCCCAATGCCAAAATACCCAATAGCTGGGTGGAGGCACTGGTGGAGGAAGACAAGAAGAAAACGATACAGCAATTCGAACTCAAGGCCGCCAGCCTGGAGAAATTTTCTATAGAGTTCCGCTTCTATCTCTGGGATGGCAGCGTACGTTGGGGATTATCGGAAGGCTATCCTTATTATGATACCGATGGAAAATTTGCAGGCTATGCCGGATCGGTGACAGACATCACAGAACGAAAACAGGACGAGCTACTCAAGAATGATTTTCTCGCCGTCGCCAGCCACGAATTGAAAACGCCTATCACATCCATAAAGGCGTACACGCAACTATTGGCAAGGACCTACGACAACACCAACGATGCGTTCCTGAAGAGTGCATTGTCCAAGGTGGAAAACCAGGTAAATAAAATGAGCAAGCTCGTGGGTGATTTCCTGAATCTGTCCAAGATCGAATCGGATAAATTCAGGCTGAACAGGGAAGTGTTTACGTTGAATGAACTGGTGAATGAAGCCGTGTCCGATATTCAACTCGTGAGTCCCGCACACCTGATAAGCGTGGAGGCTCCGGGGATGGTGAGGATCGAGGCCGACAGGGAGAAGATCATGCAGGTATTGACAAATTTTCTTTCGAATGCGGTGAAATATTCGCCCGACCACCGGGACATAAGAGTGATCATTGAGCCGGGAGAGAATAGTGTCACGGTTTCGGTAAGGGATAAGGGGATCGGCATAAGGCAGGAGGAGCATGCAAAAATATTCCAGCGCTTCTATAGGGCCGAATCGAATAATATACAGGTCTCGGGCTTCGGGATCGGCCTTTATATTTCGGCCGAGATCATCAATGCGCACCAGGGGGAGATCGGGGTAAAAAGCAATAAGGCGGAAGGTTCGGATTTTTACTTTAAATTGCCGGTCACAGGATAGGTAATTTGACTACTTTTAGCGCCCAACTATAACTTTCAAGAATGACGAGGAAAATTATCATATACGACGACGATATGGATCTGCTGGAGGTCTGTTCCCTGATCCTGTCGGCGAAGAAGTTCGAAGTCGTAGTCAAGGACAAGTGCACGGATATACTAAACGATATCCGCGAACATCGTCCCGATGTCATTCTCATGGACAACTGGATCCCCGATATCGGAGGGGTGAAGGCGACGCGACTGGTTAAAGGCTCCGAGTTCCGCGATATTCCTGTTATCTTTTTTACCGCTAATAATAATGTAGCTGAGCTTGCCGCCGAAGCCGGTGCAGATTACTCGCTACAGAAGCCTTTCGATATTACCGAACTCGAGAATATCGTAAGCAATGCCGCGAACGGCCCACAAAAGACGGTGTGAGGCGTCGCCAGTTTCCTGCCGGCATTTATTTCAACCAACCTAGCATATGCTTGATGGGAAGAACCAACGTCAATACTGACGGATCTGAACTCTAAGTAGAAGATAGGGCAGGGGATGGATTGTGAATATCTCAAGGCTGATCTCCTCGAATCTTATGCGCCGTAATGGCCGAAGCAATGCCTTCAACCCGGGCGAGGCGTATCTTACTTGAGACCAATTAGATGAAAAATTGTCCTTTGTTTAGCAAACAGGCAAGAATTTCATGTCAACTTATGTGTAAAAATGAAAAAATGTCCTTTTTCCTCAAATGGCACATTATTCGTGTACTTTCGCTGTCCCAAATAAGGTTGGGCACT
>DATHKS010000208.1:0-2006 GCA_035488975.1 Chitinophagaceae bacterium
TGGACAATTCGCAGATAGTCTGGATAGGAGAAAGCAGCACCTCGGCCGTTCCGCAGCTCGATCTGTTTTTCAATTACCGTGTAAATCCCTCGGACCTGAAGGAGAAACTGGATGTGCAGGTAGAGGGAAAGACCGCTGCTTACACACTCATCACCACCTCACCCGATAATAAGATCTCATTGCGTATTAATGGGCTGAAGACAGAGGACAAGGATTACGATTCGAAGATCACCATAGCCAAGGGACTGAAGCCCGAGACGGGCGCCAACAGCACACAGGAGCCGATCACCGCTTCCCTCTCCATTCCTTCTCCCTATGTTCTTACCATTCAAAATCTCGAGGCCGAGCATGATGGCACCGAAGGGGTCGTTCACGTAACCACCAGCCAGCAGCTTACCGGCGAAAGCCTGAAGTCATTCGTCAGGTTTGCGCCCGATCTTGGATATACCGTGGAGCTCAGTGAAAATGGCTTCACACTGCGGAGCGACAAGTTCGATATGGAGAAAAGCTATGCCGTCACGATACTAAAAGGCCTGCGTGGCAAGATCGGCGGCGTACTCAAAGAGGATTACGATGGGAATGTAGCCTTCGGCCAACTCGAGGCAGGCATAAGCTTCACCAATAGCAAGGCTGTCTATCTTTCAAAGAAGGGAGGAAAGAATATCGAGGTGAAATTGACCAATGTGGCCAAGGTCAAACTCGTCATCTCGAAGATTTATGAGAGCAACCTCCTCATGTCGCACCGCTACGGATACAATCCCCAGGAATCGCGTGCGAGCTACGCCAGCTACAGTGACGAAGGAGAAGGCGACTACTATGACGACGGCGGCGTTGATGTAACGCTCGGCGATGTTATCTATGAGAAGGAGATCGATACCCGGTCCTTACCTAAGAGTGGCGGCGGCCGCCTGCTTAATTTTTCGCAGTTCGAAGACCGCCTACAGGATTTCAAGGGCATCTACCATGTCATGATCCGTTCAACGGAAGACTATTGGGTGAAGGACAGCCGGTTTATTTCCCTGTCCGATCTCGGCCTTATTGCAAAGGAAGGCCAGGATAAGATATATGTCTTCACCAACTCCATTAAGTCGGCCTCTCCCGTGGATGGCGTGAGCGTGTCAGTATATGCCAACAACAATCAGCTCATCGGTACCGGGGCCACGAATGGCGAAGGAGTAGCAGAGATCGCCTATTCGAAAAAGGATTTCAGTGGATTCAGACCGGCTATGATCATTGCCAAGACCGCCGATGATTTCAATTATCTTCCTTTCAATAATACAAAGGTCAATACCTCCCGTTTCGAGGTGGGAGGCAAGCGAAATAATGCCTCCGGCCTGGATGCCTTCATATACGCCGAACGGGATATCTACCGTCCGGGTGAGAAAGTAAATTTCTCGGTGATCGTCCGCGACAGGCAATGGAAGACGCCCGGCGATATTCCCCTCAAGTTGAAATTCCTAATGCCGAATGGCAAGGAACTGAAATCATTCCGCAAGAACCTGAATGAAGAAGGATCCATCGAAGGAAGTGTCGATATCGCGACTTCCGCCATTACCGGCGGCTATACGCTCGAAGTGTACAACTCCACCGATGTATTGCTGGCATCGAAGAATTTCTCGATCGAAGAGTTCGTTCCCGATCGCATCCGGGTAAACACCAAGCTCGATAAGACTTCTCTACGACCCGGTGAGGCCGCCAGCTTGTCCATCAATGCTATGAATTTCTTCGGACCGCCGGCTGCCAACCGGAATTATGAGACGGAGATACAGGTCAAGCAAAAATCTTTTTCTCCCGGGAAATTCAGCGACTATGACTTCAGCCTCGCCAACCAGACCTCATTTTTCGATAAGGTAGTGAAGGAGGGTAAGACCGATGCAGATGGAAACGCAACCGAAAGCTACGAGGTGCCCGCCACCTACGCTAACATGGGAGCGCTGCAAACGAATTTTTACACCACCGTTTTCGATGAGACAGGTCGCCCCGTGAGCAGGGTCGCATCGGTGGAT
>DATHKS010000209.1:0-7015 GCA_035488975.1 Chitinophagaceae bacterium
ACATGCAAAAATTATTTTTCCTGCTTTTACTGGCAATCTCCACCACCACTTGCTTTTCTCAATCCACCGTCGCATTCACCATCCCGGAAAAGGACCTTATACCGGAAGGCATTTGCTATGACGCGGCGAACAAGCGGTTCTACGTGAGCAGCATTCTTAAGAATAAGATCGTGCAGGTATCCGATGGAATAGTATCCGATTTCATTACCAGCGACCGCGATGGATTTATAGGTGGCGTGGGTCTTCATGTGGATGCCCGCCGCAACATACTTTGGGCCTGCACATTCAATGCCATCCATGATGTTCCAAGAACGGGCATTTTTGCATTTGATATACATTCGGGAAAAACAATAAAAAAGGCATTCTACCCGCAAGATTCTATCAAACATTTATTCAATGATCTTACCATTGCCGATGACGGAACAATATTCATCACCGACAGCTACGACGGCAGCATCTACGAATGGAATGCGAGCCAGGAGACACCCAGGAGATTAAAACTTCCGCATGCCCTTCCCGGGTTGAATGGGATCGTCATTTCTCCCGATAACAAATACCTGTTTGTTGCAGCTGATACGGGTATTGCACGGATCGATTTGACATTCTACACCATCAGGATGCTTGCGAAACCGGGCATGGCCTATTCTTCCAGGGGGTTGGACGGCCTGGTATTTTACAAGAACTCACTCATCGGAGTGCAGAACGGGCCTCCGCCGGGTGAAAAGCCTAAGATCATCAGGTATTATCTCTCCGGCGATCTCGGCGATATTCAAAAAGCAGCATTGATAGAGGAGGGTAATAAATTCTTCCAGGTACCGACAACCGCAGCGGTGGTCGGTGATGAGCTATATGTAATAGCCAATAGCCAGCTCGACAACGTGGACCAGAGGGAAATGAAGATCATACATCCCGAGAAATTGACCGAAACCTTCATTTTGAAATACAAGTTAAGATGATCTTTCCGCAGGTCTTTCGTCCTGCAAAAATTCATGCCCGAAGCCATTATTTTTTATAGCTTAGCAAAACAATATCCGTTTATGAAAAATATCCGGCTCACACTTGCCACTGCCTGTATTCTATTCCTGCTTTCCCATGATATACTTGCACAGGATTCAACCGGCAATTTCCGTCGCAATAATCCCAACGATAGCACCAGGCAATCCGGCGACAGTAGCCGTCCCCGAAGGACACGTGGCATGGGCTCGCTGTTTGCAGACAGCACACGGCTCACCAGCAGCGATTACCAACTGGAGATAGAGAAGGCATATGTGATCCTGAATAATATCCAGAACAAAAGCGATCTCGGGTACGCCATCACCAATGTAAAAAACAGGTTGGCAGATAGTGATTCCGTGCTTGCCCTATTGAAGGACAACCTGCTCAACAACTCCGCCGCACTCAATCTCCGCAATCTGCAAGTATTCAAGACCCTGCTTCAAAATATTGATGTCGACATCAAAGAACACCGGAAGACCCTTCAGGAAACCGAAGGCACGCTGACCCAGCTCAAGTCCAGCATGAGGACACTGATGACGGATACGATCCTTCAACAATTGCTGCGGGATACTGTGCTGAGCGTGCAGTTCGGAGATCAGTTAAAAGGAATGCGTGAAGTCTGGCGCGCGAGCACGAAGCAACTCCGTCAAAGCAGTATGATCGTCGACCGCCTCCAGACGAGAACATCCTCGAGCGCAATCGCGACTACCCAATTGCTGGAGAAGGTAGACGACCAGTTCGCCACTTCTGCCACGCGGATCTTCGGGAAGGAATACAGTTATATCTGGCAGAAGGATACTGGTCATGCCAGCATCGGCTCGCGTTCATCGTTCCGGAAAGCCTATTCGGCAGAAAAGAAGGCCCTGGGTTATTATTTCAAGGGTACGGGATATAAGAGACTTTTCCTGTTGCTGATCGGCTTCCTGTTTTTCATATGGATATTCCGAAACATTCGCACGCTCCGCCGCCTGAAGGCGCTGGATCAACTGAAGGACATGAACTTCGAATACCTCCCTTCGGGCTACGTCGTTTCCTCATTCGTCATCATGTTTTCCATAGCGCCGCTGTTTGATCTCTATGCGCCCGCCGTTTATATTGAAGCCATGCAATTCCTCCTGCTGATCATGCTGACGATCATCTGTTGGAAGAAATGGCCCAAGAAACTTTTTTCCTATTGGATCGGGATGTGCTTCCTCTATCTTTTCTTCTCTTTCAGTCATCACGCTATCAATGTAGGCTTCTGGCAACGGTCGCTGCTGATTGTGCTTAACATATTGTCTGTTGTGCTTGGCTTTCTTTTCCTTTCAAAGATGAAGGACCAGTTGCAGCTGAAAGGATTCCTGCGGTTCGTGATCATCCTGCACAATGTGATGAATATTCTTTCGATCCTGTTTAATATACTGGGGCGGTATTCTCTGGCCGAGATATTGGGCAGCGCCGCCATCTTCGCATTTTGCCAGGCGATCGGGCTTGCGGTGTTCAGTAAGATAAGCACCGAATCCATCCTCTTGCAGATTGTTGCCAGTCGCCTCAAACGCGGCGTGAAAACCACATTCGAGTACCAGCCGGTCATCAGGAATCTCGGGCGGCCCGTCAGAGCGTTGGTGGTCGTTCTATGGCTGATCGTATTTGCCACCAATCTTAATGTCTATACTACTTCATTGAACTGGCTGGGTGTGCAGCTGCGTCAATCGCGGCAACTCGGCAATGCCTCGTTCACCATCGGTGGAATATTACTTTTCTTCATGATCATCTGGATAGCGCACCTGCTTCAGAAATATGTCGGTTATTTCTTCGGTGATACCGGCAACGACGAGGGCCTTCAGAACAAGGGTCAGCGGTCGAGACTACTGATCGCCAGGCTGATCCTTCTATGCCTCGGTTACCTGATGGCGGTCGCCGCCTCGGGAGTGCCCGTGGATAAGATCACGATCGTAATAGGTGCCCTTGGTGTCGGTATTGGATTGGGCCTGCAAAATATTGTAAACAACTTCGTCTCGGGTATCATCCTCATCTTCGACCGGCCACTCCAGATAGGCGACCTGGTGGAAGTAGGAAGCAAGACGGGCAGGGTGAGGGAGATCGGGCTGAGATCGAGCACGCTGTTGACACAGGATGGGGCCGAAGTGATCATACCCAATGGCGATATCCTTTCGCAACAGATCGTGAACTGGACGCTGAGCAATAACCAACAGCGCCTGGAAATGGACCTGTCTATAAGCGGAAGTAAGGACATGGAGGTAGTCGCGTCGCTGGTCAAGAAAACCATTTTGTCTTCACCCTATATTTTCGAGAACCGTGAACCGCAAGTGCTATTCACGAAGCTGAACGATGACGGCTTCGATTTGAAGGTCTTCTTCTGGTGCGAAGACGTCATGAAATCCGATGAGGCGAGAAGCGAGATATTGGTTTCGTTGCATAGGGAACTGAATGCGGCGAATCTTTTTATCAGATAGCGTCTACGCTACTGGCCGTGAATCGTGAGTCGTCAATCGTGAATACAACACCCTGCTATGCGGATATTCGAATCGATCAGGACAGAACTTTAGTCGATTCAAATATTCTTATTATAGAGTGTTGTATTCACGATTGACGTTTCACGATTCACGCTCCTACGCCGTTGTTGGCGTCCTAACTTCACACCTCCCCAGGAATAGTTCACTAAGTACCAACAACCGACCTTAAGGCCGTTTATATACTACCAGTTGGTCCCCTTCATTTAATTAAGTAGAAATGTAGTTTGCGTATCGAGATTAATAATATTCCCACGCCGTTGTTGGTATCTACTTTCAAACTTCTCAGGAATAGTTCACTAAGTACCAACAACCGACCTTAAGGCCGTTTATATGCTACCAGTTGGTCCCCTTCATTTAATTAAGTAGAAATGTAGTTTGCGTATCGAGATTAATAATATTCGGTTGTTGGTGTGCTGGACTTAAGAGGAAAATTGCTCTATTTTGAACACCAACAACGGCGTAATCAACGTGAATCGTGAGTCGTGAATCGCGAATACAACACTCTATAATAAGAATATTCGAATCGAGTAAAGTCCTGTCCTGATCGATTCGAATATTCTCATAGCAGAGTGTATTCACGATTCACGACTCACGATTGACGTTGATGATTCACGTTGTCACGATTCATACACCCTTAATGCCAGTACATTCACCCTTTCCTTTTTAATGACCTTGCTTACTCTCATTTTTACCGGATAAAACATCAACACCGGTAATCATGAAAAGAGTCTTTTTAAATTGCACCATATCAGCCGTCGCCTTTCTATCAATGTCGACCAGCTGTAGTAAAACCGATACCGGTAGCGGAGACATTCCGCCGGTTGACAATAACACATACAATATCCGGGTGACCACCTTCGCGGGTAAGGGCGGCGTTTCCGGCCTGGTGGATGCGAAGGGCGATGCGGCGCGGTTCAGCAGTCCCGGCCAAATGGTCTTCGACGAACGCAACCAAACCCTTTATGTTGCCGATCAGGGCTTCAATGGCCTGGCGATCCGGGCTATCGACCTGGAAGGAAATGTCTCTACCTATGTTGGTCTCAATGACATGTTCAACAGTATCGGAGATATCGCACTGGCGCCGGGCACCGCCGGTAGCCTATACCTGACGAGTCCCATGCAGGCTGCCATCTTCCATATCGTCAAGGATCCGTCGACCGGGAAGGGAAATATTGATAAGGTGTCCGGCAATGGAAAGGGTAATAGCAATGGAACTGGTATCGCCGATGCAAGCTTCGCCGGACCGAAAGGTTTGGTGACAGATCGCGAAGGAAATCTTTATATAGGCAATGATTATTTCAATACCATCCGGAAAATATCATTTACCCAAAACAAGGTCATGGACTTTGCCGGCAAGCCGGCTGCCAAAGCATTGGACCTGGGCGGCTTCGTCGACGGCACCGGGAATGCGAGTGAGTTCAATGGCCTCCATGATATGATCCTCTCTGCAGATGGAAGTTTCCTTATCGTACCAGATTATTCCAACCATGCGTTGAGGAAGATAACACTCGCCGACAGGAAGGTGACAACCTACTTCGGCGATCCCAATAAAGGTCTCGATACTGATGGCCCTTTTGGTGTGGCCCAGGCCGGTAATCCGGAAGTCGCGGTATGCGACAAGAACAATAACGTCTACTTTACTTCCTTCTATCCTGGCGTAACGGGAACCAAGATACGCGTGGCTCATTTGAATGACAACACGGTTCGGACCATTGCCGGCGGACAGGGCACGGGCTCTTCACGATACCAGGATGGTACGGGAACGGAAGCAAGGTTCAATGGAATAAAGGGCATCGCGATCACACCGGACGGGAAGTTCCTGTTCGTGGCCGATATGTATAATCATTGTGTTCGGAAGATCAGTCTGTATTAGAAAGTTGATAAGTTACTAGGTTATAAGTTGATAAGATTATAACTTGTTAACCCCCTTTACTTATCAACTTATCAACTTATCAAAGGGCATCGTCGAGGTAATCTTCAACTTCAGTGAAGGTTCACCGATCCAGGCTCAACTGGACGGAACACAATATCAATTACCAAATTGCTTCATCAATGGGTTCAACACGGCTCCTATACGGCTCCGTCTTCCGAAACAGCAGGTCTTCTTCGGCATTCTCTTCCAGCCATTGGCCATCAAGAAGATCTTCGGAAGCCCGGCTTGTGAGTTTTCCGATATTCCCATCGACCTGACTCTTCTCGACCCGGCGTTCGATTCGCTTTGGAGCCGCTACCTGCAAGAGGATAGCGAGATAGAATTGTAAAGTGTGGCCACGCATTTAAACTGGGATGCCGGTTAGTCCCTATTCCATAAGATCGATTAAGGTATTCACATGTAGGGCATGCGCCGTACAATTGAAGAGCTCTTGCTTTGCTCAAGAGGAATATTCAAACCCATCGGGATCGGCTACGCCAGACCCCGCTGAGACAGTGCCGTACAATTGAAGAATTCCCGCTGTAGGTCACTTGAGCATTGAATATTGAATATTGCGTATTGTCCGAAGGCTCAAGGAACTCCTTTGGAGACTCCGGACTCCTTCGGAGAATATTTGCCATTTAACAACTCCGCCCCACTCACCCCTTCTTCTGCCTGTACTGCAGCAGCAGCAACCCACTCTCATACACCTTCGTCCCAAACAATTCGAAATTGAGTGGGCCCGTTGACTCGAACAGCGGCCTTCCAGCCCCCAGCACGAGCGGGCAAACGCGGAAATGATATTCGTCAATGAGGTTGGCCTTCATGAATGCCTGCGCAAGCGAGATGCTGCCCCATAGCACCATGTCTCCGCCCTTTTGCGACTTCAGTCTCTTCAGCTCCGCTACCGCATCCGTCCTTACAAGAGTGGCATCCGGCCACTTTCCCCAGGGAGCGCTGGCCAGGGTTTTGGAGAAAACGATCTTCGGCGTACTGTTCAGCTTGTCGGCGATGATCTCCTGGTCGTTCGTGGCCGTCGGCCAGAAGTCAACGAACAACTTGTATGTATTCGCGCCGAGCAGGATGGTGTCGATAGTATCCATCATTCTTAGCAGATCCTGATCCGAATATTTGTTCAGCGTCACGGATTCCAAAAAAGCCGGGCTATTGTTGGCATCGGCCGCAAAGCCATCCATCGACAGCCATTCCTGGAAAATAACTTTCCTCATAAATAGTGCTTTTGGTAAAGCTACAGGTAAGGAAATTACTGCCGCGGGGGCAAATGCGGCTATATCCGGGTATTATACGACGAGCTTTTCAGGAGTAAATATTGTCCGAAGAGGTCCCTTGGACAATGCTTAAGTATCGCGCTATGCGAAAAGGCTGGTCTAGTGAGGCCGCCATTCACGATTGACGATTCACGATTCACGTTAACGCCGTCAGCTCTTCCAACGCTCCAAACGCATGATCTATCACGATCTTCCAGGTACCATCCGCCTGCTCCCTCATCACCTCGATACCCTTCGCACTTACTTTCACTTCGGTCCCATCGGTGATGTTCCATTCCGATCTGCCCACTGCCAGGTTTCCC
>DATHKS010000210.1:0-3398 GCA_035488975.1 Chitinophagaceae bacterium
GCCTCCGCATACGTGCCTATATCGGCGAATATCTTCAATGGTATCTTAATGGGTAATATGCTCAATGGGTTTATCGAATTCGGGATACTGGAGGCGAGATTGACCGCGATCAGCCAGTCGTCCGTTCTTCCAACCTTGTCGGCAAGCAGGTCGGTGCGTACCTTGAAGCCGCCGTCCCTGATCATTATCTGCTGGCTGGCGGTTCCCTCGAATTCATTCCGTCCCACAAAATAATCGCTGTAGGTATAGTCCTCGTTGCCGTTCGGTCCCGTCATGTTCAAATGATAACGATCAGTCGAAAACTGCCTGGCGAATGTCCTTGCGCCGGTATAGAAGAATTTTCCTGCGAAGAACCGGAGATCGAGACCGCCCTTCACTCCATAGTTAAAGAAATAGTTTCCGGTGAAGGCCGTGCGCAAAAAGTCCTTGCCTTGTTCGATGTTCAGTTCACCGCGGTAGGGATACAATGCGCGGGAATTCTCTATCACCAACTTCAATTGGTTTAGTGTTCTATTCTCACTCAGGGTCCTGTACTTGTCGGATATCGTGGTGTCGTTCGTATTACTGATCACGGTATCGCGGTAGAAACGCAACGCCTCCTCGTTGATGAGGAAGGTCTTGAACTGGATATATTTCTTGATTGTACTGCGCGGGTCTCTTTCGTTCAGCACCAGTTTCAACGAGGGGACGATCTTATGGAATGACGAATAGACTTTATTACCATCGTCATCAGTGAATTCATCGATGGTAAATGTCGATGCGCTCACCCCCAATTCCACTTTATGGAACAGGCGATCGGGATAGATGGAATAATTCATGAGTCCCGTTCCCGTCAATTTCTTCGTGGTGGGTGCATAGAGTGGTGCAGCGAAGAAGAAGAACCTGGAAGGCGGCAATTGATAGTTCGTCACGAACGCCCCGACCTGGAAACGGTCGTAGTTGTTGATGCCGATGGCCGGGCCGATCAGCAGCAGTTGCTTCGACGGATTTCTTGCGTAGTCAGTCAGCGCCTTTATCCCGAAGGCAAAAACGGGCTTTATTCCCTGTGATTTTTCCTGGCCGGGAAGCAGGCCTTTCTCGTTCAGCAAATGGAATACCGTATCGAGATCGCGACCCGCGACATCTTCCATTATTTTCTGAAAGTCACGCGGAGCTGGGTGTTTGAATTGCCATTGACGGTAATATTCCTTCATCCCTCTGTCGAGCGCCTCTTTACCGATAATGGATTGCAGGTGTTCGAGCCAGGCCGCGGTCTTGTAATAGGAGATCAGGCCATAGTTGACGGAGGAAAGCGAATCGCTCGGGATATCGATGGGCTGATCGTTTTTCTTCACGGCCTGTGTCTCGAAGAGTAGCCGCTCCGCATTCTCGAGGGAGATCGTTTGCCTGCCTATGTCTATCTCTCCCTTGCTGCCGTATTTCTCATGCTGGTAGCGATTGTCGTAATAGGAATTGAATCCTTCGTCCATCCATGCGTGGCGGCGCTCGTTGGTGCCGAGCACGCTGTAGAACCAGTTGTGGCCGATCTCGTGGGAGATGGTGAACTCAAGCAGGCGCTCGTTTGTCTCGGGCGAAATGATCGTGATCGTGGGATATTCCATGCCTCCGCCGAAGCTCTTGGGTCCCTGTACGACGCTCACCACGGAATAAGGATACTCGCCTATCCAGGCGCTG
Source organism: Chitinophagaceae bacterium (assembly GCA_035488975.1). GTDB lineage: Bacteria > Bacteroidota > Bacteroidia > Chitinophagales > Chitinophagaceae > DATHKS01. The sequence goes on from DATHKS010000210.1 coordinate 1,675, forward strand.
CGGGTGAGGAGCGTCTGCCTTGCGAAGGCAATGCTTTTCGTCCAGAATTTCTTCTCTGCCGGCGTGTAGTAGCTATAGATGTCTACCGTTCTCCCCGAGGGCAGGAGGCAGGTATCATGTGCAACAATGAAACGCTTATCGGCAAACCACGCGAAGTCGTGTACATTGTCCTGGCGGTAGCGGAGCGTCTTGATGTCTATTGAAGAAGTGGGATATAGTTGTGTGACGGTATGAAAGGAACCATTCTTCTTCTCCTTTCTCTTAATAGGTTCCCAGGAAAAATTGGCGCGTTTATTCAGCCATTCTTTTTCATCCGCATTCTGCAATTCCCCGGTGGCGGCCACCACATAATTTTCCGGGACGGTGATGCTGACATCGTAGTTGCCGAATTCGCTGTAAAACTCGCCGTGATCGAGATAGGGCATCGGGTGCCAGCCCAGGTTGTCGTACACTGCCGGCTTGGGATACCATTGTGTGGCCTGGTAACTCTGGTCTTCGTGTCCGCCGCGTGAGAAATTGAAAGGCAGCTTGACATGGAAGGGAGTAGTGATGATCGCCCTGGCTCCCGGCGCAAGCGGAGACGGCAGCAATACCTTTACGATATCGATATGCTGCGGATGATCTTCCGTTGCGGCGGTGATATTGTCCACCTTGAAATCGAGTCGGTTTACATAACCCTTTTCTTCCTTAGCCGAAAAGTAGAACCGCGTATCGCCCTTCTCCAGCATCTGGTCGCTGAAGGCCGTTTGATCATTCTTATAGGCATTGGGCCAGAGATGAAACCAGATGAAGTGAAGTGTATCGGGAGAATGATTGATGTACTCGATCTTCTCGAAGCCGTCGAGGGTATGAACCTTATCGTCCAGCGATACGGAGATGGTATAATTCACCTGCTGCTGCCAATACGACTGGCTCCATGAATGGGTGCAGAGAAAAAAAGATAGCCAGGCCAGCAGGGATTTTTTCAAATGGATGAATTTGCTCAAAAGTAACTTGTAAAAGTTGAAAATAGAAGCAAGGAATTGGGAATTAGGAATAAGGAATTAGGCCTGTAACTTGGGAATTTATCTGTTTCTGGGAATCATCAAAAGAGGAATTGGGCTCATAACTTGGGAATTCGCCCGTATTCAGAAATTACCAAAAAGAGGAGCCTAATTCCTATTCCCAATTACCCGATACGCACCACCAAAAACAAGTAAGGTTGCTGATGAGGCCCAATTCCTTATTCCAAATTCCCAATTCCTTCTCTCAAACTACTTTCCTTTTCCCTTAAAAATAATCCTCAACGTATGCAGCATGATCTTAAAATCCAACGCCAACGAAATATTCTCTATATAGATCAGATCGAATTTACTCCGCTCGATCATCTCATCCACATTCTCTGCATATCCATACTGCACCATGCCCCAGCTGCTGAGGCCTGGCTTCACCTTCAACAGGTATTTATAGTACGGGAAGCGGGACAGGATCTGGTCGATATAGTAGCGCCGCTCGGCACGCGGTCCCACGAGGCTCATGTCGCCAATGAGGATGTTCCAGAGTTGCGGCAATTCATCCAGTCGCCATTTCCGCATCACCTTGCCCCAACGCGTGATCCGCGGATCATTGTCGGACGAAAGGGCGGGGCCATTCTGCTCGGCATCCTCCACCATCGATCTAAACTTATACATATGAAAGGGCTTTCCCTTATATCCTACCCGCTTCTGTGAATACATGATTGGTCC
>DATHKS010000211.1:0-9078 GCA_035488975.1 Chitinophagaceae bacterium
TGCCAATGATCCTAATCAGTAAAGACATCTCGCATCGGAGCACGCTCAATTGGCACATTGGCACATTTGCACATTTGCACATTGGCTAATTAGCAAATTTGTATCTTCAAACAATCACGCCGCATTATCAAATTGCCAAATTGTACATCAAGATCTACTTCAACTCAAAGCCTCTCTTCCTCTGTGACCAGATAGACGAGATCATCGAACCTTTTATCCATCACGACGATGCCGTCCTCATAGATGAACTGGATCCCCATACCATCAAGTCGATGATACATGAAATGCAACAGGAAAATGTGCACGCCGGTGTATTCATTCACCCTGACCTTGGCGAACTGAAGAAGGCCTTCTTCAAGAAATTCAGGCTGGTCAAGGCGGCCGGCGGCCTGGTCGTGAATGAACAACAGGAAGTATTACTGATCCATCGCCGTGGGAAATGGGATCTTCCAAAGGGGAAACTCGATCCGGGTGAAACCCTCGAACAATGTGCCGTCCGCGAAGTGGAAGAAGAGACCGGCCTTAAGAAAGTAACGCTGACCGCTCCGCTCATAGTAACGTACCATACCTATCATGAAGGCACGCATTTTATTTTAAAAGAATCCCATTGGTACACCATGTCTGCGGATAGTCACCAGGATCTCGTGCCGCAAGCGGAAGAAGATATACACCAGATCAAATGGGTGAAAAAAGACGCTATCCGGCCTTATAAGGACGACTCGTTCCCCTCTGTGATCGACGTATTAGAGGCTGGGCTGACGAAATGATTCCTTCCTCGGAATAATGGCTACGGTTAGCCGGCTCACGCAGATCATCCTGTCCAATTCATCGTAGATCCTGACATCCCATACATGTGTATTGGCGCCGAGGTGAAGCGGTTTGGCAATGCCCGTTACCGATCCCTCTCTCGCGCTGCGGATATGATTGGCATTGATCTCGAGACCCACACAGGCAAACCTCGCATGATCCACTACCATGGCCGAGGCCACGCTGCCGATGGTTTCCGCCAGCGTACATGATGCGCCTCCATGAAGGAGTCCATATGGTTGCCGGGTGCGGTTATCGACGGGCATGGTCGCCTTGATGAAGTCATCACCCACCTCCGACCATTCGATGCCGATGTGTTCTGCCATTGTATTCGGACCTAAAACCTTTAACATCTCGAGCGACAAACTCTTATTGTACCAAATAGACATGCTTATAATTTAGGTAATGATTGATAGACTATATGCGGCAGAAATAATTTGGCATCACCGCCATTGCGGATGATGTCCCTGACAATAGTAGAAGCCACCGACGTGTACTTGGGTTCCCCGGTGAGGAAAATAGTCTCGATAGTATTATCCAACGTGCGATTGGCATCGGCGATCGTCTTTTCATATTCGAAGTCGCTGACGTATCTTATGCCGCGGAGAATGAACCTTGCATTTATCTTACGGCAATAATTCACCGTCAGCCCCTCGTACACCGCCCCTTCCACCTTGTCCTCGCCTTTATACATCTCATTGATCCATTGAAGGCGCTGATCCGCTGAGAACATCGGGACCTTCGAGGCATTCAGCCCGATGCCTACAATGATCTTATCGAATAGGGGGATGGCCCGGTTAATGATATCCACGTGGCCCAGTGTCACGGGATCGAAGGTGCCTGGAAAGAGACAAATGCTACTCATAATAAAAGTTAGAATTCGGTCAGTTCGACCGGTTCGATAACAAATATAACACGGCCATTCTTACTGCTACGCCATTCTCGACCTGCTGTAAGATAATCGATTGTTTGCTGTCAGCCACATCGCTGTCCAGTTCCACTCCCCTGTTGATAGGGCCCGGATGCATGATCACTATCTCCTTGTGAAGACTATCCAGCAATCGCCGGCTGATGCCGTACGCAAGATTGTATTCGCGCAGGGAAGAGAATAATACCTGGTTCTGCCGCTCCAGTTGGATTCGGAGCACATTCGCCACCTCGCACCATTCGAGCGTTTCTTTCAGGTCGTAGCTCACATTCACGCCGAGCGCCTGGGCAATATAGCGTGGGATAAGTGTGGGTGGGCCGCAAACGGTGACTTCCGCCCCCATTTTCTTCAATAAATAGATATTGCTTTGAGCAACCCGGCTGTGGAGAATATCGCCAATGATCGCCACCTTCCTGCCTTCCAGGCTGCCTGTGCGCTCCTTGATGGAGAGTGCATCCAGCAGTCCCTGCGTGGGGTGTTCATTTACGCCATCGCCGGCATTGATGATGGCGGCCGGGATATGCTTGGCCAGGAAATGAGGGGCGCCGCTGGCACTATGCCTCATCACCACCATATCCACCTTCATCGATAAAATGTTGTTGACCGTATCGAGCAGCGTCTCTCCTTTAGATACCGAGGAGGCCGAGGCCGAAAAATTGACCGTATCAGCCGAGAGTCTCTTCTCCGCAAGCTCGAACGATATCCGGGTGCGGGTGGAATTCTCGAAAAAGAGATTGACCACTACCACATCGCGAAGCGAGGGCACTTTCTTAACGGGCCGTTGAAGGACCTCCTTGAATTGTTCTGCGGTCTGGAGAATCAGCGAGATGTCGCTTGCCGTGAGATCTTTAATGCCAAGCAGGTGTCGAGTGGATAGTTGCATTAAAGAGCGAAATTAAAGAATAATTTGATAATTTGACAATTTGATAATTTGACAATGCGGCGTGCTCCGATGAGTAATGACTGATGTAATAAGGATCATTGGCATATTGGCACATTAGCTAATTATCAAATTACCAAATTATCCAATTGTCTTCAATCGAGTATCCCCACCTCTTCCCTCCCATCCTTCTTATTCCAAAACACCTTCACTTTCTGAGATACGATGGTATCGATGGATTTGCCGGTATAGTCGGGCTGAATGGGGAACTGGCGGCTAAAACGGCGGTCGATCAGCACACAAAGCTCTACTTTCTCGGGCCTGCCGAAGTCGAGCAAGGCATCGAGCGCTGCCCTGATGGTACGGCCCGTGTACAGCACATCGTCTATGAGCACCACCTTCTTCCCTTCTATCGAGAAGGGGATATCGGTCTGGTTGGCGATGTGAAGTTCCTTTCTTATATCGTCGCGGTAAAAAGTGATATCGAGCTTGCCATATTGCACCACGGTGCCGGGAAATTCCTTCTTAATGGCCTGCACCACCTGGTCGGAGAGAAAGATGCCCCGAGGCTGCAGGCCGATAAGGACTGTATTGCTTAGATCGCTATTGTTTTCCAGTATCTGGTGGGCGAGCCGCTTAATGGTGATAGCCAGTTGCTGTTCGTTGAGAATCGATTTCAAGCAGTGATAATTTCTGTAAAAATAATAAAGCCCCGGAAAAGAGGCTTTATTATTAAATGAGATCGCTTACCTGTGCCGGGCAACACGAGAATGCATGAACTGGTAAAAGACGCCGAGTTGAACGACGTTGTTCTTGGCAGTAGTACCATTCTGATCACTTACGTTACTTATGCCGAGATTGTATCTTACGTCGAAGCCGAGACCATTCGAACCGGGGATGAGATAACTTGCACCGAACGCCCATGCAAAATCGACTGACTGGAAACTATCCTCCAGGTCTACCTCAACATTGCCTGTCTTTGACTTCGCAGATGTAAGAAAACCGATCTGAGGACCTGTTTCCAACCTGAAACCATCGTTCGTCATGTACTGCGCCAGCACAGGCACATTCAGGTAATTAAGCTTTAGTGTGGTGCTATTCAATTTTCCTCCCTGCATGGAATACACGAGTTCTGGTTGCACCGCAAAGTGAGGACTTACATGAATATGTGCGAGACCGCCGATATGCAGGCCCGTCTTGCTTGTAAAATCGTCGTTGTCCGTAACCGGCACAGACGATACATTCAATCCGGCCTTGAGTCCGAAATGAGTTTGCTGAGCACCGGCTTGCGCGAAGAACAGCACGCCCATTCCCGCGACGAGAAGTAATTTTTTCATGTTTTATTTTTTTAAAGAACGATTCCTGAACCAGGAACGCCCCATCCTTTAAAAAAATCATGCCAATTCAATCACTATGACAGGTAACTATTTGTTCATCAATTAAATAGTTATTAAAAAAAAGTAAAGGATGCTGTTCGGTAACTGGCGCTGAGGTATTACATCCACGGACGGAGTTAAGTCAAAATTAAAAATTCAAAAACCTCACTCGAGGAGTATAACTGTCCGGTAGATCAAGTCTGCTGAAGCCTAATTCTTAATTCCCAATTCCTAATGGGTACTGAAAAAAAGAGCCAGATAAACATCCGGCTCCTTTTCTAAAATTAAATCTGGATTACTTTCCACCCAGTGAGAAATTATATCCGACATGGATACCGACAAGTGAACGAGTCAATTCATCCTTGTCACCACTTTGATAGCGTACACCGATATCGAGGCCGTTCATGGCATAACCGAAACCTACAGCCCAGGTAAAGGCTCCTCCGGAATCGCTACCGATACCCTTGAGCTTTACACCATAGATACCATAACCGAGTTGGGGCTCGGCGTAGAAACCGCTGAAGTTGTGACGGTAACCCGCAAGCAAGGGAACAATGTTTAAGTTGCTTCCGCTGCCAGCGCCTTTGATTTTGTAGGTAGTGTAACCCGTGGTAAATGTTATTTGTCCTGCTTCGCCGATGCCGAATAAGCCTTTGGCATAACCGCCGAAACCTGTTTTTGCAACGTCGCCAAAATCACCGGTAGGAATGCCTAGGTCGGCACCAACACCTATTTGTGTCGTGCCCTTCTGTGCATAGGTCGTCGCGGAGATCATAATAATGCAGATTGCTACAATGAGTTTTTTCATAAAATTGTTTTTGGTTAAAAATCTTATGAGCCGCAAATTAAATTCAAGATGCTGTATTTCAAAATATAGAAGATTCAAATTTTAAATAATCAGGTAAAACTACTTTCAGTTTATACGATTAGCAATGTGTAAATAAAACATCTTACTGCGAACCGTAAATCTTCACGGAAAACTTCTTAACATGTTACCTGATGGATTCATACTTCCTGTTAGAAAGAAAAATTATAAGCAACCCTTATCCCCACCAACGCATTGCTCTCACCATCCTTGTGCGAACTTTGATAGCGTGCTCCAATTTCGATCGAGCTGAACACATAGCCTACACCAGCCGCCCAGGTGAACGCGCCTTCGGAACTGCTTTCTGCAAATTCACCACCCTTGATCTTGCCGGCGAAGATGCCATAGCCAACTTGCGGTTCCACGAAGAAGCCATTGAAATGCTGGCGATAACCAGCCAGCACGGGAATGAATGTAGTGGTGATCTTACTGGCGCCGAGAAGATCCTTCAATTCATTCTTTGCACTGAAAGAGATGAGACCGCTGGTAAGTGTTACCTGTCCCGCACTACCAACACCATACAGTCCCTTCAATGTGATACCATAGCCGGTCTTGCTGACGTCTTTCAGATCACCGGTAGGCAACGCCGCTTCAGCACCGATTCCCAGTTGATTTTTACCGGTCTGTGCGAGACCTGTGGTTGCAAACAATGCAAAGCTTAGAATTCCTAAGAATACCTTTTTCATAAATAAGTTTTATTGGTTATTAATTATGAGGCAAACTTAGAAGCGGCACAACGAAAGGTCAACGAGCTAACGGATGAACTGCCGATTGCTTGAAATGGATTGAGACAAATGTGCAGAAATGTATGCGGGGTGTTAATGTGGGTCGGGTAACTACACGCTGATCCTGTACTGATGCAACGACAGCGTATTAATTGAGATGAAAGGCAATGCGCCTGACATGAGAATTCTTGAAACAGCGAATTGCAGTTTCATTCAACCTGGAGTAAAAGATTGTCGAAAGGAACAGTCTATGATATACCCGCCAAACGGTAAAGCTTAAAGCGTTTGAACTCTTTTAAAAACCACTGGACCCAAACGATAGCCAATAATGGTAAGACAATAAAACTAGCCATATTATAAGCAAACGCATCTTCAAACTCGAAGTGAATGAGGTGCATACATGCTCTCGACATGCCGCAGGCATAGCATTCAACATTAAGCAGCAGCTTGGACAAACACAGGGATCTTCCAGTATCGAAAAAATCGGCTGGCAGAATCAGCAGGACGATCGGGGTAAGAATAATGAATGCCAGTTTGGCTATTGTAAGATAATAACGCAGTTTCATAATTAATAAGGCAGGTTCCAGCGTATGCCGGAACCTGCCATCTTCTTTTAAATAGTTAATGATCGGATCACAGCGTTGTTTCGTATTCGCCGTCTTTTGGTTGAAGACTACCAGTGATGATCCTGATAAGATCGATCAGAGCCCAAATTCCACAGCCGCCCAAAGTCAGCAGCTGAACAATTCCCTGCCATGTGTAGCCAAGATAGAAACGATGGATTCCTAATCCTCCAACGAGGGCACAAAGAATCAGGGCAATAACCTGGGATTTTCCTCCTCCGGAAAATGGAGAAGAAGTTGCCTTGGAAGAAATCCTCTTGTTAAAGATCTTCAATCCAAGTCTTTCTTTGAAGGTCAACTTTGAACCTTTCAGATCAGTAGCAATGTTCTTTAATTCCGTGTAAGTGACCTTCCCGTCCTTTGCGGCCAGATCCAAAGCCAGGGTGGCAGCTTTGATCTTTTCGGGAGAGATTCTTGCCTTCGAAGAAGGCATGGCGGATGTGAGAAAGGTGATTGCGGTGATGAAGAAAAGGGCATAGCAAAGCCTCTTTACAATACTCATAATACAAAAGTGGTGGTTTGGTTCGTGCCTACTCTTAGGATTTTCAGCTTCCTCCGCCTGAATTTGTGGATGTCGGCGTTATTCCGGCTCAAAAGAAAGGAAAAAACAGTTCACAAAAAATTTAAACTATGGAAATCAAACATTTCTTGCGCCGTGTTAGCTATGCGGTTTCTTGCACGCGATAAATCGTCGATATAAATAAAATAAAAATAGATGAATATCGTCTCAACTCAGTAGAACGCGCGGCGCTATTCCTACTTAAAAGAAAGGAAAAACAACTCAATAAAGATAAACTGCCCCAAACTAGGAGTTTTTTCTGCCGTATCAGGCATTTGTTTTTTTCGATGGCAGCAAATTATTGATATGGACAAAATAAAAATGTATTCACATCAACAATTTTAAAGTTTATGCGCAGGAAAATTCAAAAAAAAGCGTCACTCTTCCTGGAGGAATATATACCTGTAGTCCTTCGGAGGATTGTAGGTTTCCTTTATCGTGCGCGCACTGAGCCACCGGTATAAATTGAGGATCGAACCCGCTTTATCATTCGTTCCACTCGCACGGGCACCACCGAATGGTTGCTGACCCACCACCGCACCAGTTGGCTTATCATTGATGTAGAAGTTGCCGGCTGCGTGTCGAAGGCGTGCAGTAGCCAGCTCTATCGCCTGGCGGTCGGTTGAAATAATGGAACCGGTCAATGCATATGGCGATGTGTTGTCAACCAGGTCGAGCGCCTTCTCGAAGCCATTGGCGGGATAAACATATACCGTTAGCACCGGCCCGAAGATCTCCTCGCACATCGAAACATATTTCGGGTCCTTAGCCTCGATCACCGTTGGTTGAATGAAATAGCCTTCTTTCTTATCGCATTTACCGCCAACCCAGATCTCCGATTTCGGATCCTTCTTCGCATTGTCGATATACGTTTTTATCTTATCGAAGCTCTTCTCGTCGATCACGGCATTCACGAAGTTGGAAAAGTCTTCGACAGTACCCACCTTGAAGCTCTTCACACCTGCAATAAGTTTCTTCTTCACTTCTTCGGCAATATTGGAAGGAAGATAGGCGCGGGAAGCTGCAGAACATTTCTGACCCTGGAACTCGAAGGCGCCCCTGAGCAAGGCGGTCGCCACCACATCGGGATCGGCGCTTTTGTGTGCGATCACAAAATCCTTTCCACCGGTCTCACCCACGATGCGGGGATAGGTGCGGTAGTTCGCCATATTCTTCCCTATCGTTTCCCACATTGTATTGAATACGCCAGTGGAACCCGTAAAATGCACGCCGGCAAAGTCGCGATGAGTGAAGCATACGCTTCCGAGTGTCGGGCCGTCTACATAGATCAGGTTGATGACGCCATCCGGTAACCCCGCTTCCTTCAATACTTTCATGAACATCTGCGCGGAATATATCTGGGTATTCGCCGGCTTCCACACTACCACATTGCCACAAAGCGCGGCCGAAGTTGGAAGGTTACCGCCAATGGCCGTAAAGTTGAACGGTGTGATGGCCAAGACGAACCCTTCGAGCGGGCGGTACTCCAGACGGTTGTGCATGCCCGGGCTGCTGATCGGTTGTTGTTTATATATCTCGCTTAAGAAATGAACATTGAAACGAAGGAAATCTATCAATTCGCAGGCGGCGTCGATCTCTGCCTGGAAGGCGTTCTTGCTTTGTGCGAGCATGGTGGCCGCATTCATATACGGCCGGTAGGTAGTGGCGATGAGATCTGCCGCTTTTAAAAAAATGGCGGCCCTGTTTTCCCAACTCATGTTCTCCCATTGCTCCTTCGCCGCAAGCGCCGCATCGATGGCCAGGCGGACGTGCTTCTCTTCTCCTGCATGAAAATGTCCGAGTGTGTGTTTGATCTCGTGCGGTGGATGTATGGCCGTCTTCTTATTCGTCCTTACTTCCTTTGCGCCAATAAACATGGGTATGTCCATGTCCTGCCGTTTGAGCTCCGCCAATACTTCTTTCAGTCTTTTCTTTTCCGCGCTTCCGGGGGCATAGGAAAGTACGGGCTCATTGACGGGCATCGGGTAAGAGAAGGTTCCAAGACTCATACGCTGATTTTAATGATTAGGCTATAAAAAAAATGCGGAAAAAATTCCTGTTATAATAACGGGTGCGGAATCCTTCTCTTTTCCGTAGTTGAACCACGAAGGCACGAAGGACACAAAGAGGCACAAAGGTCACTCCTGCTGGCACACTCATTGGCATATTATCAAACCTGCCTACCGGCAGCTATGCCTTACCTAAATTTTTTGTGTCATTAATTCATAAACACTTGCTGCATGGCATAGTTGCTGATAGCCCAGCCATACCGTTTTTAGACCCGGCGGACCATCTGACTTTCTTCCTAAATGCCC
>DATHKS010000212.1:0-6854 GCA_035488975.1 Chitinophagaceae bacterium
CAGGGACTGTTTCCGAACAGTACAGAAGAAGACGGCTATAAGAAATTAGTGAGCGCCGAACTCACACGGCTTCTGCATGCCGCCCTGAAAGAAATATCGCCCGGCTCCGGCAGAATACTCAAATTGCATTACCTGGAAGGAAAAACCCTTACTGAAATAGCAGGAGAACTACATATTTCAACAAGCACAGTGAAGACCCAAAAGCAACGTGGACTCAAAGCCCTCCACAAAAAGCTACTCAGACCCTTTTTATTTTTTTTCTGACGCACTGTCGTCCTTTTTATTCGCAGTGACCTTCTTACCTTAATAGTATGAACAAGGGAGGGGATCAACATATGGACAGACAGGCAATGCGTACCGCCTATCTTGTCTCCGGATTCATCCGGGGAACATTGAGCAATGCCGAACATGACGAACTGGATGAATGGATCGGCGCCAGCGATGCAAACATGAAATTATTCGAGGACCTGACCGATGAAAGGAACCTTAAGGAAAATATGGCATGGATGGACAAGGTGAACAGCTCCAGGTCATTTAAAAAGCTGGAAGATGAACATGCCTTCGCCAAAAAGTCGATCCCCCTTAAGTGGCTCGCCATCGCTGCCGCGGCGATCCTGTTGATCATCGCAGCTTTCTCCCTGTATCGCCCCGCTCCAGGGAATAAGAACCCCGTTCCGCTTGCAAACCAAACCCCGCGCAATACTTCCGATAAGGCATTGCTGAGATTCAGCAATGGCAAGACCATCGATCTCGCGCTTGCGCCAATAGGCCTGATCGACACCGGCATCGAAAAGGTCGCCGAAGGCGAACTGCGATATCTTCTCTCCTCTCCTGTCTCCGGCGGCATGCATAATCTGGTGACCCCAGCCGGCGGTCAATATAAAGTGACATTGCCGGATGGATCAATGGTGTGGCTGAATGCGTCGACAAGCCTGAGTTACCCCGCTTCGTTCGCGGATAGTGCACGTTATGTAGAACTCACGGGGGAAGCCTATTTCGAGGTAGCCATTGATGCGCATAGACCCTTCAATGTACAGTTGAGCCATGCCAGTTCGGTGAAAGTATTAGGCACGCATTTTAACATTAGCAGTTACCCCAATGAACCCACCGGAAAAGTGACATTGCTCGAAGGAAGGATAGCGCTAAGCCTGAACAACCGAACACAGGCACTACAACCTGGCGAACAATTTCAATTGACAGCCTCGTCGATAAAGAAAATTACCAATCCCGACATGGATGAGATCATGGCCTGGAAAAAAGGCTTGTTTGTTTTCAATGAAGACGACATCCACTCCATCATGCAGCAGGTATCCCGGTGGTATAATGTGGAAATTATCTATTCAGGAATAAATGACGACCTTTTTACCGCCACCATCGAAAGGAAAGAGTCGCTTGCCCGGCTCCTGGGAATACTCGAGTTGACGGGAAAAGTTCATTTTAAAATACAAAACAACAAGGTCTATGTCTCACCATAGCGGGTGAGGATCGCAACGAAAAAAATTTTCAAAAAATACGCCTAGGATATTTTTTAAACCTTCCAAATGAAATTCATCTTCCTGGCAGTAGCCCTGGCGAGCCTGCTTATCCCGGCATCTTCGGATGCGCAGTCGATTTCCTTCGAGGGAAAGAATATTCCGCTTACCCAGGTATTCAACGAGATCAGATTTCAATCGGGCTACGAATTCATCTATACCAGGAACCAGCTACGGCAGACCAGGCCTGTGAGTATTAAATGGACGGCGGTATCACTCACCGATGCACTGAATGATTGTCTGCAGGACCAGGGACTCACCTACACGATCAGTGATCATTATATCATCCTCCAGATCTTACACACCGGCGGTAAAAGAAGCCTCCCCACTCGCATTCTAAAAGGAATTGTGATCACGGAAAACGGCGACTATATCGAGGGCGCAACCGTCTCGATTGCCAAACCATCGATGATGACCACGACGGATGCGAAGGGAACCTTTATTCTGTCCGGTATCGGGAACGATATGGACTTATCTGTCAGCAGCATCGGGTACGAAACAAATCATACCAGGACCGATACATCAGGCCATATTTTAATAAAACTCAGAGAAAGAATAGATGAATTGGATCAGGCTGTCACGGTTGGCTATGGCACCACCAGTAAGAGATATGCAGTGGGCTCAACAGCTCACCTCAATTCGACAACGGTTGCCTTGTCATCATCGGGCAATCCTTTGACGGCAATCCAGGGAAGAGCACCGGGCGTATTTGTAAAAACCGAGAATGGCCTCCCGGGCGGGAACATACGTTTACAGATAAGAGGTCAAGGATCACTATTGGCTGGCACCGATCCCCTCTATGTGATCGATGGAGTTCCATTTCTATCCGCCTCATTCAGCAGTTCTCCCATTTCGAATGGCGCAAATGGACAGATCAATCCGTTCTCCATTATCAATCCGGGAGACATCGAAAGTATAGACATTCTTAAAGATGCAGAATCTACGGCGATCTATGGTTCCCGTGCAGCCAATGGAGTAGTATTGATCACTACAAAAAAAGGCAGTAAAGGAAAGATCAGGCCGGAGATCGACATGTATGGAGGCGTGGGAAGAATAAGCCACCGGGCGGATTTCCTTACCACCAATGACTACCTCACCATACGGAAGGAAGCATTCGTCAATTCCGGGATACAGCCCACCGCGGTCAATGCCCCGGATCTGCTCACGTGGGATCAGCATGCGTTCACCGATTGGCAGCATTATATTTTCGGAGGCACAGCCGAGATTTCAGATCTCCAGGCTGTCATTTCCGGCGGAAATGAACAAACAAATTTCCGGCTGAGCAGTAATGTAAGGAAAGAGGGAACCATTCTACCGGGTAAAAATGGGTATGAAAAAGCTGTGGCGCACCTGTCAATCGATCACCTGTCACGAAATAAGAAATTCACGAGCTCTGTACGCATCACTGCCGGTAAGGATCACAACGAGATCGTTTATAACAGCGCCCTTTCGACACTCATCACACTCCCTCCCAATTTTCCCCTCTACAATCCCGACGGTAGTTTTAATTGGGCAACAGGATCAAACCCCGCGGCATTGCTACTTCAAAAAATGGAAAGCCGGATGAATGACCTTACCTTCTCCAGCACCTCAAAGTACAGGATCGGACGTTTTACGAGTATCAAATTAAATGCGGGGTACTCCAGGATCGGACTCGAACGGATCTCAATTTTTCCGAAGGCGGCTGTCGATCCCGCGTTTCTTCCCGAGAGTTCATCTGTCTTTTCAAACAATACCGAGTCGGAGTACATACTCGAACCCTTTACCGAATTCACAAAAAGCTTTACCAATATCCGATTCACGGCCATTGGAGGAGCCAGCCTCGAGCATTCCATTTCGCGGTCGAATGCCATGGAAGGGTTTAATTTTCCGGATGAACGATCTCTATCCGACCCCAACGCCGCGGGCGAATTCAGAGATCGATCCAATACGGTCATTTCACACCGATCGCTATCCCTCTTTACAAGAATCCTGACCCAATGGAGGGACAGGTATCTTGTCTCATTTAATTTCCGGCGCGATGCCTCGACAACACTAAAAGAGAAAAGGCGATCGGGTAACTTCGGCTCCATAGCCACGGCATGGATATTTTCCAACGAACCTGTAATGAAAAGAATTACACGATTCATGAGTTTCGGCAAGATTCATTTCAGCTATGGCACTACCGGTAATGACGAGGTACAGGATTTCACCGCTCTTACAAGTTACGCCAATGTGGGTGTATACCAGGCTGCACCGGGTGCACCGCCGTCGGATCGTTCCTATGGGTGGGAGATAAATCATAAGACCGATATCGGTCTCGACCTTCGATTCCGCAAAGACAGGATCACGCTGACAACAACTTTTTTCTACAACAGGAGTAGCAATCAACTGGTGTCATATATGCTCCCTACGCAGTCGGGCTATGCAAGATATCTTGGAAACATACCGGCCGTGATCAGAAATAGCGGCATCGAGCTCGAGATATCCGGAATAATAGTTCGGCGCAGGTCAGTCACCTGGAAGATGTTGGCAAACCTCACCCTTCCATCGAACAGGTTGTTGAAATACCCGGCGGGATTTGGAAATGATTTCATCCCGGGTCATGACCTGGGTATTATCAGGAAACTGAAGTTCACGGGGATCGATGCGGCATCAGGTATACCCCAATTCAAGGATCTCAACAATGATAATAAGTTCGGCTTTCCAGACGACTTCGGCATCGTTGGTAAAAGAAGCCCGCGTTACTACGGAGGGCTGGAGAATAATTTTATTTTTAAAAACTTCACTGTCGATATCTTCTTTCAATTCGTGAATCAGCAATCGACGGGAGCCATTCCCTATCCCGGATATGGGTTGCAAAATTCCTTTGCCAATGCCATCCACCGGTGGAGGAGCACGGGTGATATCACCAATATTCCAAAACCTATCGTCCCTTCTGCCGCTGCTGTCAGCAGCGCTGCTATACTGCTGACCAATTCTACCTATGCACTTCTTAGCACAAGCTACCTGCGGTTGCAAAACCTGCAGGTGTCTTATTCAATACCGGAGAGAACCCTTCGAAAGGCAAGGATCCGGCAACTCATATTATTTCTCCAGGCTCAGAATCTCCTCACTTTTTGCAATAATCTACTGGTGGATCCCGAGACGCAGAACGGGCTTAAGGACACGATGCCGGTGATCAGACAAATGACTGGTGGGATGCATCTCGTCTTTAATTGAATCCATTTCGGATAAATGCGGGTGATCCTTTTACAACAGATAGTCTCTAGTGAAAAATGGGCTCAATATATGAGCCCATTCGTTCCTCTACTCAGTTGCGGGAGATAACCACTCCACCGGCGATAGGAAAGCCCTGCGCATTGCATTGCCTTGCGCAGTACCAGGTGCCGGAAATGGGACAGCCAAAGTGTACCCTTGCGTCGGCGATACTCCCCGTAAATATATCATAGGTCAGCGGAGTCCCATCTCCGAATGTTCTGACAAATGTCATATCCAGCCTGCTGGATTTAGCAGGACGATGGGTGAACGAGCTAAGAAGCACGGCTAAAATAACCGCACTAAGTCCAAATGCATGTTTTCTCATACTATTTAATTTAATGATCAAGCCTACTCTCTTTGTCCAGGTTTTCGGCATCGCCTGCCAGACCGCGTGCGCCCGCTATGCCTGGAGATATTGCAATAAAGAAGATTGGCAGGGTAAGGCCCAGGTAAGCAGCAGCAGAAAGAAGAGTGAAGAAAAGATTGAACCAAAGATGCTGCGGCCAACTTAAACCATTGATCACGCCACCGCAGGAACAGGGAGGGTGATCGACAAACAAGATCATGCATCCCACATATATGGTGAACGACGTGAGAAGGATGAAAGATGCAAGAAGGCCGGCTCTTTTCAATCCCGGCACCAGGAGTAGAATGGCGATGCTTAGTTCAAGCGCGGGAACGGCCCAACGAAGCAGGCCCGCAAATTCCCGGGTAATGGGCGAACCGATCAACGAACTGTAGAAGGCGCCGTGATCGGAGAGCTTGCCGATCGCTGTGTAGACGAAGAGGAGTACCAGCAGAAAGCGCGCTACCTCTATAAAAAAAGAAGAGAATCCAGAAACTTTCATTCCATTATTTATCGCCTAAAGTTCAATCCCGGGATGGGTCTTTGGAACAGCGGGAGCTTTGCGAGAAATATGAAATGTTTTGCGAGGAGTATTAATTATCGGCGCATGGAGCCGGGAGTTTGTCCAAATCGCCGGCGATAGGCGGTGATGAAATTCGAGAGCCTTGGGTATCCCACCATGTTACCGATCTCCCCTACCGGTTTATCTGTTGTAAGAAGAAGTTCTCTTGCCTTGTTCATCTTGGCCTCCATCAGCCATTCGAAGATGCCGCAATTGAAAAGCTGCCTGAATCCTTCTTTCACCTTGGTCTGGTTGAGCGCTACTTTCCTCGCCAGTGTCCTTAGCGTGGGAGGCTTGGAAGCAATGTACTCCTCCAGGATCTTTTTCACCTGGTGAATGCGATAGCTTTGCCAGGGCGTCATGGGATGAAGCGTCACCCTCCTCTTATAATGATAATCTAATATAAGTGTTAGCATTTCCCTTACTTTCAAATCGAAATAGATATGCCTCGTCAGCGCATCGTAGGGGCAATTGAGCAATTCCTCTATAATGACATTCATGGCCGGCATTGTCCAGCATGCGCATCCGGGCAACCAACGGTGGGCAGCACCCTCCAGGAGCTGGCGCAGTTCGGGAAAAGCCGGCCGGAACTCTTCGAGCATCTCCGGGGAATAATACAGATCCAGCTCATGGTATTCCTTTCCGGCCTGGAAGCGGGTATTGCAACTGCCTTCATTTATCCATAAGCCGCAGAATTGGTCCTGCCGGAGATGCAGCCGGTCGGCATCGTTGATGATGAAGCGCTGCGAACTCTTTAGTTGAAAACGGTTATAGAAGCCCGGCGTAGTGACCCTGCTGAGCCCCTTCATGTTCTCGAAAAACCGCGAAATACTATAGCGGACATTATACATATCCCCGGCCACTACCTGTGTAATGATACTCGCGGTATTCGTCTTGGCAAAACTGGCAACGGCGCCTGGCAGAAGTTTGCCTGTATAATTCGGTGGCAGCCCCAGTTTGAAATCGAGGTGGCCGCCGGGTATCAATGAAGTTGGAACAGGCATATTCGGGTGATCTAGTCCACGTAAACGAATATAAGCACTGCACCCTTCATTCAGAATAAGAGTAAGTACTTGAAAAAGGGGGAAAAGTTTTGCGTGAAATGAAATAAAACAACAGAAAAATTGATGAAAATACCTAGGTATTGTGGCCAGGACCCCGATCAGTTTGCCGA
>DATHKS010000213.1:0-2374 GCA_035488975.1 Chitinophagaceae bacterium
CATTTCCTGGCGCCGAACGTACATGACTTCATGTGGGCGGCTGATCCTGAATTCAAGCACCTGGTACGCCGCGTTCCGAATGGGCCGGTCATCAATGTCATCTATAAGAATGCTGCTGGCGATCCGCGTCTTGACACTGCCTGGAATGCGCTGGCGGATGCAGCCGTGCTGGTGCTGCCTTTTATTGAAAAGACCTTTGGTAAATATCCATACAAACAATATTCTTTTATGCATGGCGGGGATGGCGGTATGGAATACCCGATGAGCACGCTGATCAATGGTCCGGGGATCGGAACGGCCTTTCACGAATGGATGCACAGTTGGTACCAGGGTATGATGGGGACCAATGAATCGATGTATGCGTGGATGGATGAGGGTTTTACCAGCTATGCGGCGGCGCGGGTAAACAGCTATTATTATCATGAGCGGCTTAAGATGTATCCGAATAATGCGGGGCTTCAGCAGATAGTGGAGAAGGAGCAGCAGGACCTGCCTTTGTATCATTCGGGGGCGTATAATTCATATTTTGCCCTGGTAAGGAGTGGGTTGGAAGAGCCGTTGACGACTCATGCGGATCATTTCAATACGAATTTCGGGTATAGCATAGCGGCTTATTCCAAGGGGGAGATGTTCCTGGAGCAGCTGGGATATATTGTCGGTGCGGATGTCCGGGATAAGATCCTGCTGGAATATTATAGGCTGTGGAGGTTCAAGCATCCCAATGCCAGTGATTTTGTGCGGGTAGCGGAGAAGGTAAGTGGTCAGAAGCTCGATTGGTATAAAGAATATTGGGTGAATACGACTAAGACGATAGATTATGGTGTCGATAGTTTGTGGGAGGAGAATGGGAAGACAAAGATCCGGCTGAAGATGGTGGGGAAGATGCCGATGCCGTTGGATGTGCTGATCCAGTATAAGGATGGAAGCAAGGAGATGGCGTATATTCCGCAGGATCTGCAGTTTGGCGAAAAGCCGGTGGAGGATGCGAATATTCCCAGGACGACGTTTGAGGGCTGGAAGTGGACAAGTCCGACCTATACGTTCGAGCTAAATCGCCGGCTGACGGATGTGAAGGTGTTGGACATTGATCCGAGTGAGCGGATGGCCGATGTCGATAGGAAGAATAATAGACTGGAATTGAAGTGGTAAAATATATTT
Organism: Chitinophagaceae bacterium; assembly: GCA_035488975.1. Taxonomy (GTDB): domain Bacteria; phylum Bacteroidota; class Bacteroidia; order Chitinophagales; family Chitinophagaceae; genus DATHKS01. The sequence goes on from DATHKS010000213.1 coordinate 1,159, forward strand.
AAAAAAAAAGGGCTGTCTAAGAGACGGCCTTTTTTTTAGCAAATTCAATTACATTCCTGTTGCGCGTGTTGGATAAGGTGAAATGACTAATCGTACTTGATGCAAACAGCCCTATGACAAAGGTAGATGACCACAGAGGGTAAAACAATACCACTTTGTGGTAGTTTTAATTGGGTGGTCGTTTTGTACCGATGCCTGCGGCATCTAGCAGGGCCAATGTTGGGCCTTCGGCCACCGGAGAACTTCGTTGGAGCGTCGTCCCTTGCTCCGCCTCGTTCGTAACCTTCGCTTCACTCGGTTAGGTCCGGTTATCGGCCATAGAATTTATTGATGGCTTCGACCCTATTGTTCACATGTAGTTTTTCGTAAATGTGATAAACATGTTTGCGAACGGTTTCCTGGCTGATAAAGAGTCTGGCGGCTATTTCTTTATAGAGCATGCCCTGGGCGAGGAGTTCCAGAATTTCGTTTTCCCTGTTGGAGAGAATGCTCATGGCTTTGGTCGGAGCGTTGGTCGGGCCTGCGTCGGCTGTGGTTGCCAGTGCCTGGAAGGCGTTGACGACTTTACGGGCTATCTGGCTGCTCATGGGTGCGCCTCCTTCGTATAGCTCACGCAGGGAGTCGAGCAGTTTTCCCGGGGCTGTCTTTTTCAGGATATACCCGTTGGCGCCGGCTTTGAGGGCTTCGAATATTTTCTCATCTTCTTCATAGATGGTACACATCATGAAGAGTATTTCCGGGTACAGCGGTTTGAGCTGTCTTACGCAATCTATGCCACTCTCTCCTTCTCCGAGGTTGATGTCCATCAGGACTACGTGGGGTTTCACCATAGGGATCTTTTGCAAAGCTTCTTCAGCGTCTGAAAAGGAACCGGTAAGCGTGTACCCTTCTGCCATCAGGATGATCTGTTCGAGAGCAGAGCGGATGTCCTTGTTGTCATCTACAATGCAAACAGATATAGTCATGGGGCAAAGGTCTGGTGCTTTAGCCATAAAAAAATACCACTTACTGGTATTTTTTTATGGCGAGGCCGAAGGCCCATCATTGGCCCTGCCAGGTGCGAAGCACCGGTACCGGACGGCCAGACTGTATAAGTCAGGCAATTACGCACGAGGAGGTGTGGCCGTATGGGAGCTCTTGAGCGCGTAGAGGTAAGTGGGATGACTACAGCGAGCATTCTCTAAAACGGAACCTGCAGCAAATATTTCTCCTTAAA
>DATHKS010000214.1:0-2455 GCA_035488975.1 Chitinophagaceae bacterium
CGCTCACCGTTCCACTATCTATTTCTATACCGATCGCGGTTGCAACGGCGCTTAAGGTGACACCGGCGCAGGCTACCAGCGCTTGCAGGAGCAGATCGCCGGAGCAAGCCAATAGCCCGCTGCCACCCGTTGCGGGATGCAACCCTGCCTTGACGAGCGCACGACCCGTCTCCACACTGCAGGAAAGATCCTCGCCGATCTTTCCCTGTGCCCTAAGCGTCACGAGTGCCGTGCTGGCATCGGCACGGTATTGTTCCTTAAGAGGGGCCTGCAGATTTTTTAATTCAATAGAATCCATGATAGGTTTTATTATTGTGATTAAGCCGCCGGTTAAATAGACCGGCTACTTTCCCTGGTCAGTTTATATACCTGAACAAGACGAATTTGCAAAATGCGATGACCCCGATCGTCCAAATCAGGTAACCACCTGCCAGATACTTCCAATAGTCCGTCCATTTTTGTTTTTGTCCCTGCGCGAGGAATTTCCCTGGAGACACCATAGAAATCAAAAAAGGGAATGCCAGCAGGAATAGTTTCATGTTCACGCTCAGTGGCAGTCCTTTCTCGACACGAAATCGTTGCTGATGCTTTAATGCCAGGTCCGCATTCTCGGTCTCATTTAATTTGCGACGATCGAGCTCCCCGGTCGCCACCGTTCTTATCGTCTCATCCAGGTTTAAATTTTGGATGAGCGCATAGAGTTGATAGTTTGTCAGTTTCGAAGCATCCAGGTCCGCCATTCGGTATTTTTCCTTGTTTGTTGAACTAATTTATTTCCTGGTTTCTCGCAGGCAAAACAGAAATGGGCTCAATGAGGGCCACCAAGGGACGGAGTGAATAGTTGCTCATTCTGTTCCGTTGATGTTACACAGGCTTACAGACAATTTTTAACGGGCTAAAGTAGACTGTTCCCACGGATTTACAAATACTCGTTGATCTCCTTCTATTCTTTGGGAAGCAGCCTGACCGCAACGCCTTTACGCAGCGTATTATGTATCTCCAGTACGGTATCGACATACGCGATGAGGTCAGCAATCTCTTTTTCCGGAGCATCGGATCTGACATCGACCGTATATCTGATATCCGAACCCGGCTCACCCTCCTTTTTAAATTCGCCGGAGACAGTAACCTCCACCGAATCGATAGTAATATTCTTGCGCGCAGCCTCACGGTAAAGATCATTACAGAAACAGGTGGCAAGCGAAAGGAAAAGCAATTCGCCACCGGTCACAGAGGATCCTTGTCCAACCGACTTTGCCGGAATGAGCAGCGTCTTCCTGTTCCCGTTTACTTCCAGGCTGACATCATGTTGGTGAAGACTGTTTTTGATGGTAGCGGTTGTCATAAGATCCTTTTTATGAAAATTTTCTTTTATTTACAATACCTGGCTTATCACCTGGCCGGTTACGGTATCGATCAGCAGTATCCCTTCGTCACTGGCACCCAATTGCCCAACCAGTATTCCTTTATCATTCCAGATCGACGATTTGCCGCCACATTCGAAATCATCGCAATGGCCGGTACAGTTCGACATTAAGACCGTCATCGAATAATGGGATGCAATACCCGATAGTGTTTCAATGGACTTGTCCATGCCCGTCACCGATTTTGCCACGCTTGCCAGGAATACGCTGGCGCCACACGCAGACGCATTTGCGGCGTGGGCCGGAATAGATATTTCATAACAAATGGCCAACGCCATTCCCGGAGGGTTGCCTATTGGCCCGGTAAAGAGCTCTCCACTGATGAAGAACGGTTCTTCATCCGCATGCAGGTATTTCTTCAGGTAAGTTTGTCTTTCCGCACCCGGCTGAAAGATCACCATGCCGATGGATGTTCCTTTCTTCATTGCGATGGGTAGCCCGACGCAGATGATCAATTGATGAGTAGTACTCAGTTCCTGGAAGACAAACAGGCGTTCATCGTCCTGGCTCGTCGCCAGCTTTGCAGCAAGCGATGGCTCATAGCCCGTCAATGATAATTCAGGGAAAATAATGGTGCCTGCGCCTTCGGCAATCGCGAGACGAACCAGGGATACGTGATCCCTGATGTTCATATCGATATTTCCTTTAACCGGGTTTGTTTGTGCTATTGCGATCTTCATTTTGCTAGGACTGATTGGCAGTAGTAAGTTGACAAGTTGATAGGTTGATTGGTTGATAAGTTGGTACCCGATAAGAGAACTGCCCGACACCTTTAATAAAGTAATAGACTTCATTCATCGGAGTCTAACGTATCAACTTGTCAACCAATCAACTTATCGCCTTATTAACTTCACCCAACGCTGCTCATTTTTTTTCATACTGACTTTTCACAAGCCCATTACGGTACACATCAGTCTTGATATGCCTGAACTCAATATCGGTATTGATATCACCGAATAGTGAAATTCCCTTCCCGATGAGTGACGGCACGGTTGTAACAATGAGTTCATCGACGTAGCCCTCCCGCAGGA
>DATHKS010000215.1:0-8457 GCA_035488975.1 Chitinophagaceae bacterium
TGATAAACGATTCTCTCCAGGGAACGACCATCATGGGAGGATCCATTTTCCAGAATAAGAAAACGGATGCCGTTCTGGCGACGAAGAGACCGCTGATGATAGTGAAGCAGAACAAGGATTCGATCTATATCACGGCAGACACGCTTTTCTCCGCACGGCTTGTCGATAAATTCGGCAGGGATTCCCTGGTCGTAGATTCTGTAAGCGGCGTGGCCGTCGCGTCCGTTGCCACGGCAGATAGTACGCTCCGTTATTTCGAGGCGTATAGTCATGTCCGGATCTTCAACGATTCGTTGCAGGCCGTCTGCGACAGCATGTTCTATTCGTTCAAGGATTCGGTGTTTCGCCTTTTCAAGGATCCCGTTGTGTGGGCACAGCAGAACCAGGTGACCGGCGATACCATTCTTCTCTTTACCAAAAATAAGAAGGCGCATAAAGTGGAGGCTTTCGAGAATGGATTCATGGTGAACCAACTCAATGCCCAGGCCTTCAACCAGGTGAAGTCTTCGCGCATCGATGGCTGGTTCCTCGATGGGAGTATCGATTCGGTACGGGCCAAGGGATTTGCTGAATGCATTTATTATATACAGGATGACGATAGCGCCTTCACGGGTATCAATGAATCGAAATCGGATCTCATCGATATCTATTTCGCGGAGAAGGCCCTCGACCGGGTGGTATTCCGCAGCGCGGTGACCGGCACGCTATGGCCGATCAAGCAGAAAAGCCCGGACGAAATGAGGCTCGGAAATTTCAGGTGGCTGGATGAACGGCGCCCGAAGACCAAATACGAGATGTTCGAATGATTTTCTTTAGTTTTTTTAGCCCACAGATTTCACAGATTTTCTTAGGAAGGCAAGAGTGCCATTGGTGAATACCGCGGCGTTCTGCCAGTAGAGAAAATCTGTGAAATCTGTGGGCTAAAAAATAACTCAGAACATTCACCATACTAACTGACTTTCACATTTCATTTAGACTTTACCGGCACGGTTATTCGTTATGCAGCGGGCGGATACCGGTGACGAGGTTTATGATTTCATTTATGCAACCAGGCGATGGCAATTAGACACTAGGATAAATAAGGACAAGGATATAAAGGACATAAACTACAAAAATCAAAAAAATGAAGAAAATAATCGTTGCCTCTCTATTGGTCGCAGCCCTGGCATTCGGCCATTCCGCTTCAGCACAGCAATACAATAATGCACTCGGTGTACGGTTGAGTAGCGCGCAGGCAACCGTAAACAATTCAATTTCCTTCAAGCATTTCCTGAATGAGCGTTCGGCGATCGAGGCCTTGTTTTCTTTTGGCGATCCGTTAGCCATTGGTGCACTATACGAGGTACACAAGCCATTTAGCAGCGAGGGCCTGCAATGGTTCTATGGCGGTGGCGGATATCTCGGCTTCATCAAGACATACGATCCGGTCAAGAACAGCCATTCAACGGATGCTAGTTTCGGTGGCATGGGAGTGCTCGGCCTGGATTATAAATTTGCGAATATCCCACTCAATCTTTCGCTCGACTGGAAACCTGAACTCAATCTTGTCAGCGATATCAACTTCGAGCCCGCTGCAATCGGGTTCACGGCAAGATTTACGTTTTAGAATATTGTTGTATCCGGGTTGCCAACCCGCCGGGGCGGGTTGGCAACCCGGATTTTATGCCTATTCCCTTAAATTTTCTGCAAATATTTTCAGGAATCTGCGTTTTTGTGCCGGACTTTAACGTACATTTAGCGTTCCAACGCTAAATCATGCTTAAAAGAGAACGGCAATCTTATATTCTTCAGCAGATCAACTTGCACAATAAGGTACTCTCCTCCTCTCTCAGTACAGACATACGCGTATCGGAAGATACCATCCGACGCGACCTTATCGAACTCGCCGAGGAAGGTAAGTTGATCAAAGTACACGGCGGAGCACTCTCCCGCTCCTTCAGCCAGGTTCATATTCCCACCAACGGTGTTTACTCACAACACCAGAAGAAGAATATCGCCAGGAAAGCAATCACTCTCATTCAAAACGGGATGTTCGTCCTGACAGGCGGCGGCACCACCATTGTCGAAATGGCGAGAATGCTTCCACAGGAACTGAAGGCCACGTTCATTTCCGGCAGTATCGCCGCCATCCTTGAGTACATGGACCATCCCAATATAGAGGTCATACTCATCGGCGATAAGATCTCCAAGAGCTCCAAGATCACCGTTGGCTCCGAGGCCATCGCCAAAATAAAACAGATCAAGGCCGACATCTGTTTCCTCGGCACCAACTCCATCGACCTTCAACACGGCATCACCGACAATGACTGGGAAGTGGTGCAATTGAAGAAGGCCATGATAGAATCCGCCCAACAAGTCGTTTGTCTCTCTATTGCAGAAAAGATCAATACGTCGCAACCTATCCAGATCTGCGAGCTCGACAAGATCGATATCCTGATTACTGAATTACCACCCGATGATCCCGTACTTAGACCTTATGCAGAAGCTGGTATAAGATTATTATGACAGCTCCGTTCCCTGGAAAATCAACGATCACTGTAACAAACTCTCGATCCCCATCAAGCAAAATTGTTGTTATGAAAAAAAATTTTTACCTGGCATTCCTTTACCTCGGATTGCTATTGGTCTGTCTCCCCGGCTTTGCCCAGGAAAAGACCATCACCGGCATTGTAACAGGAGAGGAAACAGTGCCATTGACAGGCGTTACTGTTTCTGTTAAAGAATCAAACAGGCGTGCACTGACAGATGCGGACGGAAAGTTCAGCATACTGGCGAGTGTTGGTCAAACACTTCACTTCACCTATGTGGGCTACACCCCCCAGGATGTGACTGTAGGAAGCGATGCCGCCGTTGTCATTACCATGGCCAAATCCACCGAGAATGTCCTGTCGGATGTTGTAGTAGTTGGTTATGGTACTCAACGCAAAGCAAACCTTACCGGCGCAGTAACCACCGTAGATGTCGCAAAGACATTCGGTAGCAAGCCACTGAACGATCCCGCAAAGGCGTTACAGGGTATCGTTCCCGGCCTTACCATTCAATATGGTAACGGTGGTCTCACAGCGGGGCCAACGATCAATATCCGCGGAGTAGGCTCAGTGAATGGCTCAAGCCGTCCATTGATCCTGGTAGATAATGTGGAAACTCCCGACCTGTCGATCATCAATCCAAATGATATCGAAAGTATTTCAGTACTGAAAGATGCAGCCTCCACCTCTATCTATGGAGCAAGGGCCGCCTTTGGGGTCGTCCTCATCAAGACAAAGACCGGAAGAAAGAACCAGCACATGTCTGTCAACTACAACAATTACTTTTCTGCCAATAAGCCGACTTCACTTCCTGATTTCGCCGACCCCGTCGCCGAATTGCAAGGATTGAATGAAGCAGGTCTCCGTGCGGGTCTTCCCGTAGAGACATTCGGAATGAACCTGACCAAACTCCGGGATGGCATCATCAACTGGAAACAGAAATACGCAGGCAAGAACGGACTGGAAATGGTAAAGGGTGAGGATTGGGATGTTGACCCCGTGGATGGCAGAGCCTATTTCTTCAAGGTATGGGATCCAAAGAAGGAAATGCTTAATGACTATACCTTCTCACAACAACATAATATAAGCATACAGGGCGGCGGCGATAAGATCGGCTACTTCTTGTCGGGAGGCTACAGTCATGACGGTGGTTTGTTTAAAATGAACCCCGATCAGGTAGACAAATACAATATTACCGTAGGCTTAAATGCAAGCCCCACCAAGTGGCTCGATGTGAGCGTTAAGACATTGAACAGGAACTTCAGCTATGATTATCCTTATAGCTACCAGGACTACTGGTATTACTTCTGGCGTTGGGGTTCTTACTTTCCTTTCGGTACCTACAACGGAGATTATTTCAGGACTAACTCGGCCTATCTCGCCCACGCAAGCCAATCGAATGTAACATCGAACTACCAACGCCTCGATCTGAGCGCTACCATCAAGGTAAACAAGGATCTTAGCATCAGGGCTGACTATACCATCGGGCGCGATAACACACTGCGTCACGAAACCAGCGGACCTATAATGGCATGGGATTATTGGGCAGCCGGTCCAATCCAATTGGTTGACCTGGCGCCAAGCACCAACGCGACAACTTATACATCTGGTCGCCTCATCACCAATACATTCAATGCGTATGCTACTTATCAAAAGAGCATAGCCTCTTCTCATAATTTCAAAGTGACTGCGGGTATCAATGCGGAAAAGGATGAGACGATCAATTTCGCAGCAGCACGCAAAGGATTACTTGATCCTACACAGGGAGAACTTGGCCTGACATACGGTGATCAATCGGCTGCCGGTGTCGGCGCCGGTATCCTCGGATGGCCAACCTCGGGTCATGGTAAACGTGCATTCGCCGGTTATTTCGGCAGGCTCAACTATGATTACAAGGGCAAGTACCTGCTTGAAGTTAACGGCAGGTATGATGGCTCCTCACTGTTCCCCGTGCAAGACAGATGGGCTTTCTTCCCGTCTGCTTCCGCAGGCTACCGTATCTCGGAGGAAAAATTCTTCCAACCACTGAAGTCAGTTGTATCCGAATTAAAGATCAGGGGCTCATATGGTGAACTCGGCAACCAGGATGTAGGTGGATATTATTTCCTTCCAAACATGGGCGCCGTTACCTCCAGCTGGCTCACCCCAACCGGAACAGCGCTCACACCAAGTATTGGTCAACCACAGGCAGTAGCTCAATCCCTCGAATGGGAAAGGGTGGCCATGCTGGATTTCGGACTCGATGCGAGAATATTCAATAATCACATCGGCATAACAGCAGACTGGTATGAAAGGAATACCAAGGGCATGATACAACCTAGCTCTCTTCCTGCCAGCTTCGGTGCAACACCTCCCCGTATCAATGCAGGCAACTTCAGGACTCGCGGCTATGAGATCAGCGTGGATGCCAACTACAATATTGGTAAAGACATTCAGTTGTACGGAACTTTGAGCTTCTGGGATTACAAGACTGTATTTACAAAATGGGATAATCCCAACAACTCCATTTCCAATGCGTCGAACTATAAAGGCAAGACGCTTGGCGAGATCTGGGGATTTGAAACAGATGGTTATTTCCAGACACCGGAGCAAGTGACCGGGTCTCCTACACAGAAGGCATTGCAGAGCGGCAACTTCGTCTTCGGCCCCGGCGATATCAAGTATGCCGACCTGAATGACGACAAGATCATCAACAGCGGTAAAATGACCTTGAGTGATCACGGCGATCTTAAGAAGATCGGTAACAACCAGCCACGGTACCAGTATAGCGCTCGCCTGGGCGGTTCCTGGAAGAATTTCGATCTTGACCTGTTCCTGCAGGGCGTTGGAAAACGCGACTGGTGGGGTATTGGAAACATAGCCACGCCAATGTATCAAAGCCTTGACATCATCTATGCACACCAACTTGACTATTGGACACCCGATAACACGGATGCCAAGTATCCAAGATTGTATCCCAATAACAACGCAGTGCAGGTTGCAGGCATTAGTGCAGGAAGCAACAACTTCGTACCGCAAACCAAGTACCTGCTGAACCTGGCTTACCTGCGTCTGAAGAATCTGACAGTAGGCTATACACTTCCAGCCAGTCTTCTCAGGAGATACAGCATTGCGAAACTGCGTGTTTACTTTACCGGAGAGAATCTTGCAGAGATCTCGCACGTAGGCGTGCCTATCGATCCTGAGATCACCGATGCAAGTAGCACAGGAGGATTTACCGGGCGGAACTGGCCCTTCATGAGGACCTATGCTTTTGGTATACAGCTTACATTTTAAATGATTGTACAACGATAAATTTTATAAAATGAGAATCATTAAACAATATTTACCGTTCCTGCTGCTGGTTGTTATGTGTAGCACGGCGTGTAAAAAATATGTTGATGTCACTAATCCTGACACTCTCGTCGATCCGGATTATTGGAAGAATGAGAATAGCGTTCGCACATACTCCTGGGAGTTCTATAATATGTTCGTCGGATTTGGAAATGGAACGGCCACCAATGGCGATTTCTATTTCCCTACACTGACCGACGACCAGGCGGCCTCTACCTTCACCCAATTCCCTCTTACCACTGCAGCGTCCAATGGAGACTGGAGCTTTACCAATGTGCGAAAGGCAAACGTCATGCTCGAGAGGATCGATGGTGTTGACATGTCCGATGAAGCAAAGAATCACTGGAAAGGCATTGCGCGGTTCTTCAGGGCCCTTCAATATTTCCGTCTCGTGCAAACCTTCGGAGGCGTGCCTTTTTTTGGAAGCGTATTGGAGTATTCCGACACGAGCCAGATCTACAAGCCCCGTGACAGCCGCCAGACGGTTATGGACAATGTACTGGCGGATCTGAACTTTGCCGCCATTAACCTGCGCCAGAAGGACCAGGACAATACGGTGAACAAGGATATTGCACTTGCATTGAAGTCGAGGGTTTGTCTTTTCGAAGGCACCTACCGGAAGTATCATACCGAGTTATCACTGCCGGATGCCGACAAATTCCTCCTCGAAGCAAAGACATCAGCAGAAGCACTGATGGCCTCTACCGGCTATACCTTATCGGGAAACTACCAGGCTACCTATAACTCCGACAACCTCTCGGGTAATAAGGAGGTCTTACTCTACAAACGATATGAGACCGCTCTGCTGCAACACTCGCTCATAGCCTACAACTACAGCAGCACCACGATGAACGGAATGACAAAGGCCGCTGTCGAATCATATGTCGCAACAGATGGATTGCCGATAGGCCTCTCTCCTCTTTACCAGGGCGACGCGGACATATTCAAGGTGGTAGCCAACAGGGACAAGAGATTAAAGCTGACCGTCGACACGGCATTCCTGTATTATAACGGGCACTTCAAGAACAGTCTCTCATCCAGTACCGGCTACAGGCCGATCAAGTTCCTGCCCGCCGATACTAACCGTCTCAAGACAATGCCTACTGCTATCAATACCGGCATTACTGATGCGCCTTTGTTTTGGCTCGCGGAAGTCTATCTGAATTATGCTGAAGCCTCCGCTGAACTGGACCAGATGGGCAAGTACGCCTTTACCCAGAACGATCTCGATATATCGGTCAATAAATTACGGGCCCGCGCAGGGGTTGCAAAACTCGAGTACGCAGGTGGGCAGAACGTAGCCGTCAACGGTACAGGATTCATCGATCCCAAGAAAGATGCGGACGTTACTTCACTGATCTGGGAAATACGCCGGGAAAGAAGATCGGAATTGATGATGGATGGTTTCCGCTTCCAGGACCTTATGCGCTGGAAGAAGGGAAAGTATCTCGATACCGTCTTTAACCCGGATTCGTATCTCGGTGCAAAGGTTCCTGCCAATGGATCGGTGCGGTTGAATGCACAAGGATACATCATGCCTTATGTTGCCGCATCGCAACGCTCATTTACCGATCCAAAGAATTATCTATCGGCGGTTCCAACCAGCCAGATATTATTATATCCTCCGTCTATCCAGGCCACGATGCAAAATCCCGGCTGGTAGATCTTTTAATAAATCAATCGGAAGTCGCCAGCGGCTTCCGATTTTTTTTGCCTTTTTATTTTTAATCCTATTGTGTGATGAAACATATTCTATTGCTGGTTTTGATAACCGCATCCCTCCGCTCCTTTTCCCAGGCTCCTTTGGTCTTCGTCCATCTCTCCGATACGCATGTCGGCAGCGGCACAGGCGCCGATGACCTGCGGCGAACGGTGAAAGATATTAATGAGAATCCTGCGGTGCAGTTCCTCGTGATTTCAGGCGACATCACCGAGTTCGGCGCCGACAAGGAGATCATGCTCGCCAAACAGATCCTGGATAGTCTCAACAAGCCCTGGCATATCATTCCCGGCAACCACGATGGCAACTGGTCTGAAAGCGGCGCCAATACCTTCAAGAAAGTATTCGGCAACGAGACATTCTCCTTCAAGGCGGGTCCTTATCAATTCCTCGGCACCAACTGCGGCCCGAACATGCGCATGGGGCCTGGGCAGATACCCAGGGAGAATATCGTATGGCTCGACTCGATCCTCAAAACGATCCCCGACTCCACGCCCATCATCTTTGTCAATCATTACCCGATGGATTCCGCATTGAACAACTGGTATGATGCCATCGATCTCCTGAAGACAAAAAATACCCAGCTCATTCTCTGTGGTCACGGCCATTCCAATCATCGCTTCAATTTCGAGGGCATCCCCGCCGTAATGGGAAGATCGAATCTCATGGCAAAGGCCGAGGTCGGTGGATATAATATCGTGACCATCGACAAGGGTGTCGTTACCTATGAAGAAAGAAATCCGGCCGTGTCCACGAAGCCCGCCTGGGCCACTCTTACCATCGGCAATCTTCATTTCGCCCAAAATCATTTCAATTACCCGCGCCCCTCGTATAGGGTGCAGGATAGCTTTCCGCAGGTGAAGGAAAGATGGCACT
>DATHKS010000216.1:0-2675 GCA_035488975.1 Chitinophagaceae bacterium
ATGGCTGCGGGCACTGATGGTTTCATTCCTGTACACACGGCCAGGCATTATAATACGCAGAGGCAGCTTGCCTTTTTCCATTTCCCGAATCTGCACATTACTGGTATGCGTGCGCAATAACCAGTCGGGATTTTGCTGCACGTAAAAAGTATCCTGCATATCGCGGGCAGGATGGTGTTCCGGTAAATTCAATGCAGTGAAATTATGCCAGTCATCCTCGATCTCCGGGCCCTCCGCCACTGCGAAACCAAGACGCTGGAAAATAGAGATCACCCGGTTTCTCATGAGCGTGATCGGGTGACGGCTTCCCAATGGCATAGGATCGCCGGGCAGGGTGAGATCGACTTGTTCGCCTCCGGTATCGGGCTGCTCGCCAGCCGCCTGCTTCAATATTTCGTATTTCCCTTCGGTGAAGAGCTTGAACTCATTCAGTAACTGGCCGAACTCTTTTTTCTGCTCCACCGGCACATTCTTCATTTCTCCCATCACCGCCTTTACTATTCCCTTGGTGCCAAGGAAGCGTATGCGGAAATCCTCTACCTGTTTCTCATCCGTAGCCGAAAAGGCAGTGATCTCATTCTTATAGGCCTCGATCTGCTGTAACAATTCCTCCATAGCCTGCAAAGATAAGGAAGAAGCCGGAGTGGCGCTGGTTCGCAGACTAATCACAGACTGCCCCAATTCACGATTGACGTTTCGCGATTCACGGTTTCCAGTTTACCTCATTCAAGATAATTATGACTCAATTCGTGTAAGTTTGTCCAAATAAAACGGATGGCCGATCACCTGAATATTTCCGACTTTCTTCTTCCCGTCAATCTTTCCGAGATATCCCAGGATGAAGGGTATAAAGATGGACAGTTGGGAAAGATATTAACGCTAAATGACGAGCTGTTCCCCGATCTCGACGATGTTCAACTGGTGCTGGTCGGTTGCGGTGAGCAACGCGGTAGTGGCATGATCGGTGCAGAAAGCAGGTCACCCGATGCCATCCGCCGGCAGTTTTACCAATTGTATTATTGGCATACCGATATCAGGATCGCGGATATCGGGAATATCAAGGCGGGCGCCTCTTATAGCGATTCCTATGCGGCGCTCAAGACCGTCATCCGCGAATTGATCAATGATGGTAAGACCGTAATCATCCTGGGCGGCTCTCATGATCTCACGCTGGCGCAATACCAGGCCTATGCCGACAACAAGCGACTGATAGAAGCCTCCTGCGTGGATGCGCTGATCGATCTCAACATTGATTCCCCTTTCCGGCATGAGAATTTCCTGATGGAAATGCTCACCTCGGAACCCAATTACATGCGGCACTATAATCATATCGGGTTCCAGAGTTATTATGTGCATCCGCGAATGCTGGAGACCATGGACAAACTTCGATTCGATTGTTTCCGGGTAGGGCATGTGAAGGAGAACATCGAAGAGATGGAACCCGTCATCCGCAACAGCACGCTCTTTTCATTCGATATATCGGCCATCGCACATGCGTATGCCCCTGCAGGGACTGTTTCACCCAATGGATTCAATGGCGAAGAAGCCTGCGTCCTCATGCGTTACGCAGGAATGAGTGGCAATGTGAACAGCATTGGCATATATGGATACGATGCGCAGCACGACAGGGACGATCTCACCGCGAAACAGATCAGTCATATGCTCTGGTATGTTCTCGACGGAAGGAGCCGCGCAAAACGAGAAGCGCAATTGGACGAAAAGGAATCATTCACCGAATATCATACGGCTTTTGCCGAAGTAGCAACGACCTTCCTGCAAAGCAAGAAGACGGGAAGATGGTGGATGCAGCTACCCGACAGGAAATTCATCGCGTGTAGTTATAAGGACTACCTCCTCGCAAGCAGTAACGAGATCCCGGAGAGATGGCTGCGGGCGCAGGAACGCGGATGATTTGGTAACCTGCCTGCCGGTAGGCAGGTTTGATAATTTGGTAATTTGTCAATGTGCCAATATGCAAATGTGCCAATGATCCTTAGCCTGGAGATACAATATGAATTCGAAAAGAAAATAAAAAAAAATATTTTACCCAACGTGAAGCCTCAATCAGACTGCCTCAATTCACGATTGACGACTCACGATTGACGACTCACGATTCACGTACTAAATGAAGTTCCCATGATAAAAACAGGAATCTGCTCCTACGGCATGAGCGGCAAATTATTCCACGCCCCCTTTATCCAGTCGCATCCCGGATATGAATTAGCGGCGATGGTGGAAAGACACAACAACGAGTCCAGGGAACGATACCCCGACTCCAAACTCTACCGTTCGGTAGATGAAATGCTGAAGGACGATACGCTTCAGCTCATCGTCGTCAATACCCCCGTACAATTGCATACGGAGCAGGTGAAGGCGGCGCTCGAGGCAGGAAAGAATGTGGTAGCCGAAAAGCCTTTCACCACAAACGCAAAGGAAGCGGAGGAACTGGATGCACTCGCAAAAGAAAAGGGGCTGCTGTTAAGTGTGTATCAAAACAGGCGATACGATGGCGACTTCTGGGCCATCAGGGAGGTATTATCTCAAAACATCCTCGGCGAACTAAAAGAAGCGGAGATGAGATTCGACAGATACAGGCCGGGATACAGTGGCAAGGACCACAAGGAAGGCGGAGTTCCCGGCGCCGGCGTCCTGCATGATCTCGGTGCGCACCTCAT
>DATHKS010000217.1:0-3339 GCA_035488975.1 Chitinophagaceae bacterium
TTGCGATCATCTACCTTGCGGGGCCTTTGTTCAGCCGGTTTACCGGTAAAGACCTTGTGAAAGGATTTTTCAATTCAGGCCTCGGCCACAATCCCTCTTTCTGGTTCGCGGCGGTGGGAATATTCCTGGGCGCCACACTGCTCGTAGGCTTCTATCCCGCCTTTGCACTCTCCAGCTTTCGCCCCGTTCTGGTGTTGAAAGGTGTGATCAATATACCCAACAGCAAGATCTCGCTGCGCCGCGTGCTCGTCTCCTTTCAATTCGTACTCTCGATATTGTTGATCGCAAGCACGCTGATCGTGTCAAGGCAACTTCATTTCATGAAGAACCAGGAACTGGGCTATAAAAAAGATCAGCTGCTGGTGGTGAAGGCGCCCGGCGTCATCGATTCCACCGTGTTTGACAAATACAGGTATTTCAGGACGGAAATAACGAAGAACCCGCAGATCAATGAAATGTCCGCCTCCGCAGAGATACCCGGCAAGAGCATTGAATCCAGGAATAGCGTTCGAAGGGCAGAGACGGATAAGACACATAATTTTACTACGTATCTCGCCGAGGTCGATAATAATTTCTTCAACACGTTCGATGTAAGAATTCTCGCAGGCCGCGGATTTGGCGAGGCTGATAGCTCCAATGCCCATGTAGCAAAGGACAACCGGGTGGTGATCAATGAAGAGGTGGTCCAGGCACTCGGGTTTAAGAACAACCAGGATGCGGTCAATAAACGGCTCGTGTTCATATTGGGTACCGATGAAGTGAATTGCGAGATCATCGGTGTTGCCTCGAACTATCACCAGCGGTCGTTGAAGGAAAAGTATGACCCCATTCTCTACTATTTCCCTTCGCAAACCGTTTGGCAGTATTTTACCTTTCACGTGAATAAACAGGATGCAAGGCACGGTTTGGCAGCCATACAATCCCTGTTCAAGACCAGCTTCGCCGGTAATCCCTTTGAATATTTTTTCCTCGACGATTACTTTAACCGCCAGTATCAATCCGATCAACGCCTCGGCAATGTATTCGGGCTCTTCGCGGTTCTGGCAATAATTGTTGCTTGTCTAGGCTTATTGGGTCTCTCGAGTTTCGTCATTAAACTCCGCACAAAGGAGATCGGGATCAGGAAAGTATTGGGAGCACCGGTTTCAAGCATATTGATGTTGTTCTCTACGGATTTTGTGAAACTGGTCTGCATCGCGTCCGTCATAGCCATTCCGTTGATCTACATCGGAGCGCATCAATGGCTGATGAACTATGCGTTTCACATAAAACTCTCGTGGTTCATTTTCCTGTTGCCGCCGCTTATCCTGCTGATCATTGCCCTTCTCACGATCTCGGTACAGAGCCTGCGGGCAGCGTTGTCGAACCCGGTAAAATCCTTGCGGTCAGAGTAGAGTTGTATGGCAAATCCATGGAAAGATCCGGGATGTTTTCACTATGCATCCGGTACCGGATAATGGCTGTTGTGTGGATTGAGACGACGGAGAAAAATCTCTAGTGCGCGTTTCCGGGATTTCTTCCCACATTTTTAACCGCCTCTTGTGAATAAATGCCGGGCATGCTTCCCCCCTTTTATCGGCCTTTCGCCTAAATTCGCCGTCTGACATAAACGAAATACTGTGAGATTAAAGAGTTTAGAGATCAAAGGCTTCAAAAGCTTTGCGGACAAGACAATCGTGAACTTCGATGATAATATCACCGGCATTGTCGGCCCCAACGGCTGTGGCAAATCTAATATCGTCGATAGCATCCGCTGGGTGATAGGCGAGCAGAAGATCAGCCATCTGCGGAGCGAGAACCTGGATAGCCTTGTATTCAATGGCTCGAAGACCCGCTCTGCCAGCGGGCTTGCGGAAGTAAGCCTCACTTTCGAGAACACCAAGAATCTCCTCCCTACCGAGTTCAGCACCGTCACCGTTACCCGTAAATTCTATAAGAGCGGGGAAAGCGAGTACCGCCTCAATGATGTGCAATGCCGCCTCAAGGATATACAGAATCTCTTCATGGATACCGGCATCAGCACCGACAGCTACGCCATTATCGAGCTGGGAATGGTCGATGACCTCATCAAGGATAAGGACAATAGCCGCCGGCGCATGCTCGAGCAGGCTGCGGGTATCTCCATTTACAAGACAAGAAAAAAAGAAGCGAAGCAGAAGCTGGATGCCACCGAACTCGACCTTGCGCGGATTGAAGATCTCCTCTTCGAGATCAACAACCAGCTCAAGATGCTGGAGAGCCAGGCCAAAAAGGCAGAGAAATACCACGAAATCAAGAAGGACTACCGCGAAGTAAGCATCGAGCTTGCAAAGGCAGCGCTCGAAGGCTTCAATCTCACGTACAAGGAACTCAACGAGCAGCACGATATCGAAACGGATAAACGCATACGACTGGAAGCGGAGATCGCCACGGACGAGGCCTCGCTGGAGCAGGAGAAGCTAGGCTTCATTGAAAAGGAACGCCAGCTACAGAGTCTCCAGCATGCGTTTAACGATCTTGTTCAGCAGGTACGCACCAAAGAGAATGATAAGAACCTCGCCGCCCAGCGCCTCGAATACCTGAAGGAGCGCGAGACGAGCCTGGATACATTCCTGCAGAAGGCCTCCGGCCAACTGAAGGGCATCGATGAAAGCATCGCCTTTACGCAGATGCAGGGCGAAGAAGAAGCCAGGTCGCTTGAGGGCCTGAATGAACAATTGCAGCAATTGCAAAATGAAGTGGCAAGCAAACGCGAGGTGCTCGATGAGAAACGACGCACGCTCGATGGCCTGCGCAGCGAATACCAGCAGGTACAACGCAGCCAGTTCGACGCCGAGAAGAAAGTGGCCGTTGCCGACACATCGGTGCAGAACCTCCAGCGAACCATCAGCCAGATTGAGGAAGAGAGGCTTCAGCGGGAAGACCAGCGGGCCCATCTCGATAGCGAAAGACTGTTGAAGGAAAAAGAGCTCAACATAAAGAAGGTCGACCTCGAGCAGTTGCAGCAACACCAGGACAATACCAAGGAGCAGATACTGCAGACACAGTCTATTGTGGAGACCCTGCGGAACGAGTTGGCGGAGGAAAACCGCAAGCTCGATTCGAAGAAGAACGAACACGAGCTGCTGAAAAGCATGATCGATTCGATGGAAGGGTATCCCGACAGCGTGAAATTTTTGCATGACAATAAGAACTGGAGCCACACTTCACCCATACTGTCTGACATCCTGTATGTGAAGGAGGAATTCCGTACGGCATTGGAGAATGTGCTCGAACCCTATCTCAGCTACTATGTCGTAAACGATCTGCGGGAAGGACTGCAGGCCGTTCACCTGCTTGATGAGAATAAGAAAGGCAAGG
>DATHKS010000218.1:0-2034 GCA_035488975.1 Chitinophagaceae bacterium
ATGTGATCCGTACCATTCGCGACAACCACGAGTATATCGGACACTATCATACTGCCGGCGTGCCCGGCCGGCACGAGCTGGACGAGAAGCAGGAACTGAATTATCCCGCGATCATGCAGGCTATTCTCGATACTGGCTTCAAAGGATATGTGGCGCAGGAATTCATTCCGACGGGAAAAACGGAGAAGGAAAAGATAGCCGCATTGAAGAAGGCGGTCATCGTGTGTGATGTGTGAGAACGTGAATCGTGAATTGCAGACACTATGGTTCAGTGCTTACGTTTCGCGATTGAAGACTCATAACTTACGATTCGAATTTTCATAACGAAACGCAAGTTCTAAATAGCGGAGTGTGCTATTCACGATTGACGTTTCACGATTCACGACCAAATGAACAACAATAACAAATTATAAACGAAAGACAATGGCAGACAACTCGTATGATGCAATCGTGATCGGATCCGGGATCAGTGGAGGCTGGGCCGCAAAGGAACTGACAGAAAAAGGACTTAAGGTGCTGATGCTGGAACGTGGCCGGAACATAGAACACATCAAAGGCTATGTGAATGCAATGAAGGAATCATGGGAATTCCCGCACCGTGGCAGCAAGCCCACCCAGGAGATGATCAAGAATTATCCTGTGTTGAAACGCGACTATGCACTCAATGAGATCGTGTTGGACTATTGGGTCAAGGATAAGGAATCTCCCTACACCGAAACAAAACCGTTCTCCTGGTTCCGCGGCTATCATGTCGGCGGCCGCTCACTCATGTGGGGGCGCCAGAGTTACCGCTGGAATAAATGGGACTTCGAAGCGAATGGAAAGGAAGGCATCGGCGTAGACTGGCCACTTCGTTATAATGATGTAGCGCCCTGGTACACTTATGCTGAAAAATTTGCCGGCATACAAGGCAGCAAGGAAGGCCTCGAGGTATTGCCCGACGGCGATTTTCTTCCCGCTATCGAAATGAACATCGTGGAAAAGGATGTGGCGGCCCGTCTCAAACAACAATTCAAAGGAGAACGGCACCTGTTCATAGGGCGCTCGGCCAATATCACCTTACCGAAGCCAGAGCAAAACAGGGTCAATTGCCAATACCGTAACCGCTGCTGGAGAGGATGTCCGTTCGGCGCATATTTCAGCACGCAGTCATCTACGCTGCCTGCAGCAATGGCTACCGGTAATCTCACCCTTCGCCCCTTCTCCATCGTTACCCGCATCCTTTATGATAAGAACACCAAGCGCGCAACCGGCGTGGAGGTACTCGATGCGGAAACCAACAAGACCTATGAATTCAAGTCGAAAATAGTCTTCGTCAATGCCTCCGCGTTGAATACAGCATGGGTATTGATGAATTCCGCCACCGATGTCTGGCCCGATGGGTTAGGCAGCAGCAGCGGGGAGCTCGGTCACAATGTAATGGACCACCATTTCCGTACCGGCGCCTCGGGCACAATGGATGGCTACGATGATAAGTATGAATATGGACGCCGTCCTACGGGATTTTATATTCCACGCTTCCGGAATATCTATGACGATAAGCGAAACTATGTACGTGGCTTCGGCTACCAGGGTTCGGCAAGCCGTGAGAACTGGGGTCGCGAGGTGGCGGAAATGAATATCGGCGGCGAATATAAGGACGCGCTCTGCGAACCGGGACAATGGAAAGTAGGCATGACCGCCTTCGGTGAAATGCTTCCATACCACGAGAATAAGATCACCCTCAATAAAAAGGTAACGGACAAGTGGGGACTACCCGTTCTCGACTTCGATGTAGAGATAAAGGACAACGAGAAAAAGATGCGCGTGGATATGATGAACGATGCAAAGGAAATGCTCGAAGCCTCAGGTGTGAAAAACGTGAAGACCTATGATTCCGGTTACGAACCAGGCATGGGCATCCACGAGATGGGAACGGCACGCATGGGCCGCGATCCAAAGACATCCGTACTCAATAGCAATAACCAGGTATGGGATGCACCCAATGTGTTCGTTACGGATGGCGCCTGCATGAGTTCTGCCTCCAGCGTGAAT
>DATHKS010000219.1:0-6084 GCA_035488975.1 Chitinophagaceae bacterium
AGACCTGACCAATGAAGAGGCCACAAAAACATTTATGGATTCCATTCTGAAGAAGTATAAGAAGATAGACGTCGGCGTGTTGACCGTCGGCGGTTACGCCCCCGGTAAAATAGCCGAGACAGGGATCATTGCAATACGCCAGCAATTCATGTTAAATTTCGAGACTGCCTACAATATAGCACAGCCATTATTCGTGCATATGCTCAAGCAGGGGAGTGGAAAATTATTCCTGACAGGCGCAAGAACGGGTATCGAAATGCGCTACAGCAAAGGAATGGCAGCATACGGTCTTTCGAAGTCACTTCTATTCCGCTTGGCCGAACTGATGAATGAAGAAGCAAAGGGAACTGATGTCAGTGTCACTGTTGTTGCCCCTTCCACCATCGATACTCCACAGAATCGGAAGGCAATGCCCGATAGCGACCCTGCTAAATGGGTTAAGCCGGAAGACATTGCCGGCATGATCTACGCAACTGCGAGTTCGGAATTCTCCGTTGCAAAAGAAATGGTTATCAAGGCCTATAATAAGGCATAAACTGCATTCTCATGTAGTATTGCGGAATTATTTCCCCCGTATCGGAAAACAGGGAATTTGATTTCGCGCGCATATTATAGTTTACGCTCATAGCAGCTTCTTACTCCTTCTCTCGTATTGATTTAAATGGGGAATATTGGAACTGGCAGCATCTTTGTCTAACCAATATCAACATCTTAAACCTGTACAATTATGAAACCGAAAAAAATTATTTTGTTGGCCACCCTGTTATCAATGTTTGCAGTCTGCAGTTATGCGCAGAAGTCATCTGCAATAATAAGGGGCGGTGTAAACTTCGCCAACGTATCCAATAAGGACAATGGTGGATACGATGATTCGAAGATGCTGACCAGCTGGCAAGCAGGTGTAATTGGAGACTTTAACCTTACAGAGTTTCTTGCCATTCAACCTGGATTGCTATACAGCAGCAAGGGCATCAAGTTCGAAGGCAATGGCGAAACACTCACCTTCAATCCACAGTATCTCGAATTACCAGTAAACCTTGTCTTTAAAACTCCTACCGGCGCCACTAAGTTCTTTGCAGGTGCGGGTCCATATGTTGCAATGGGAGTTGGAGGAAAATTTAAAGGAGAAGGCACTGTTGATTTCGAAAGGAAGATCGATTTCTCCGATGACGACCCACTTACTGGCGAGGAAGAAGACGCCGGTGCATTTAAAGTGAGACGCTTCGATTATGGTCTCAATGGACTCGTTGGTATGGAAGTCAGCAACCTGGTGTTCACGGCTAATTATGGATTAGGTCTTGCAAAGATCCAGTCCGGTTCCAATTCGAGCGCCGATGATGCCAACAAGCATCGCGTCCTTAGCCTTACGCTTGGATTCAAATTCTAACAATTTTTTCAGCATTGTGTTTTTTAACAACAGCGTCCTTTATGGGCGCTGTTTGTTTTATTATTCGTACAAGGATAGCCGGCAGCCAGTGTTATAACTAATGCCTATCTTGCGCTCCTCGATACAAACAACTCCTGTTATGCGCTGGATGAAATGGGCGGGACTACTGGCCGCCATATTAATGATCTGTTCGTGTATGATGCCGTGGGTCTCGATACCATTACGGAATATCGTTGTAAGTGGGGTAGAGGCGGCACACACTGATTTCGGCAGGCCCGGATACCTACACTTGCTGCTTACTGCAGTATTCATTCCTTTCAATTTCATCCCAAGGATCTGGGCTAAGCGAAGCAACCTGGCGGTTACCGCACTCAACATGGCCTGGGCCATCCGAAATTATTTTATCATCACAGCGTGCAGGGAGGGGGAGTGTCCGGAAAAACATGTGGCCATTTACCTCGTGCTCATCGCTGCCTTTCTCATGCTGATCGCTGCGCTTTTTCCTGACATGGCAATGCCGGCCGATAAGCAAAAGGACTGATATAGTCGACAAGATTCAATTTCATCGATAATTTTTTTTGAGAAATTTGCTGTTATAGATTTTTTTTATTTATATTCGACATCTCAAAACCTTCCCTCGAATTTTCTTTTCTTCCACTCCCTTATAAAACTATCGAACCTGGTTGTATTGTCTGCTCTGACGACGTGAAGATGATTTCCCAAAAAGTTTGGTGTGATGTGATCAGCAGGAGCTGTGCTTAATGTAGAAACTCCTTGGATCGTGGGCTGTATTAGCCTGACTGACCATGCTATGCCGTTCCACTTACGATAGTACATCTGACCGAAAAACCGTTTAACAGGATTTGTCCCGTCACCACCGGGGCAAATCTTTTTTTATGCCTGTCCTATTGCTCGAAGAGCTTGGCAACACCAAAAGCAGCCGCTGCAGCCAATGCGCCTATCAGAGTAACGCGGATAGCTCCCCACCAGGCATTGACGCCTGTGATCTTACTTTTAAAGAATCCGAAAAGGAAAAGAAATACCAGCGTAACCGCCACAGAGATCTTCAGCCCCTCCGCCGGCGTGGTCGTGAAGAAATATGGCGATAGTGGCACCAATCCCCCGATGGCATAGGATAACCCGATATTCAGGGCAGACTTCGTAGCCCTCCTGGGATCGGGTTTGTCGAGACCCAATTCATACTTCATCATGAAATCGACCCACTGCTTCTTGTCCTTCGAAATCTCCTCCGCGGCCTTCGTTTGCATTTCCGCACTCAGGCCTATGTTGGCAAAGAACTCCTTTACTTCCTCCTTTTCCTTCTCCGGTACAAGCTCCACCCCCTCGTTTTCGCGCCTTAGTTCTGACTGGTAATGATCGATCTCCGTCTTCCCGGCCAGGTAGCCCCCGAGGCCCATGGCAATGGAACCCGCTGCTATCTCGGCAATGCCGGCGATGACAATGATCGAATTGCTCGAGACCACACCGGTGAGACCGGCAGCCAGGGCAAAGGGCACGGTAAGGCCATCGCTCATGCCGATAACAACATCCGTCAGGAAATCGCTGCTTCGAAGATGCTTCTCCTCGAGATGGTGATGCTGGTGGTGATCGTGTGTATCCATAAAGTTTGTCCCGCGTATTTCGTTCTCTTAAAATATGTCGACCTATGTATTTTCTTACCGGTATTTTTTTTGCCGGGAAGGACGGTAAGAATGTTCTTAACTACGGTCGGCCTATGTATTCTCTTACCGCCTTCCCGTTCTTACCGGCTATTTTTCCTTTTAATGTATTACGGTATCTTTTTATTTTGCCGGTAGGACGAAAGGGTAAACCACCTTACTCGTATCAACTAATCAACTTATAACTAATCAACTTTTCCCCCCACCTTCCCGTATCAACTAATCAACTTACAACTAATAAACTTCCCACCTGCCCCAGGTTCTTACCTGCTAATCTTCACGCCCAGCATGCCGAATCCATATGCATCATTGGCCAGGGTGATCACCGGCTCATTGAAGCCGTTATCCAGGAACCATTCCCTCACCTGGCCAGGTTCGTGGTAGTGCCGGTAGCGGGGCGTGAATGCATCGTAAATATTGATTCTTATCTCCTCCTTGCTCCGCTTCGAATTCCCGCCCTTCCTGATCCGTGAAAGAGTGAAGAAGAATTGGGTGATAATTGCTACGCAGACGCGTTGGATACGAGGCCCCGATCGACTGATAAAGAAACGGAAAAGGTCGAGCCACCATAGCATGAACGAACGCCATCCTTTCTGTTTCTTATAGACGAAGACGTATAGCCTGCCGCCGGGCTTGACAAGATCCGCCAACGAGCGGAATGAACGCAGCGTATTCTTTGTATGATGGATGGATCCATTGGCAATGATAATGTCGAACGAGGCCGGAAGAAAGGGAGGGTGATCGAAGTCTCCCTGGACGAACTGAACATTGTCGGTTCCTGCGGGCAAATGCGGCTGGCGGTCGATGCCTACCACCTTCGCGCCTGTCTCCGCGATCGCGCGGGAAAGTTGCCCATTGCCGGAGCCGGCATCCAGCACAATGAGATCCCTGATCGAATCTGCAGTGGTTCGTGTCTCATCGAAGAAACGGACCAACCGCTCTGCCGCGGTCATGTCCCAGGTCCTCTGCTGGTCCGTAGCGGCATGCTCCTTCCATTCTTCAGAGAAGCTCCACGATCCCGCTTCATTGCCGACTGTTATGGCCACCCATTTTCCCTGGGCAGGCTTTACGAGATCGGGAAGCAGGATGTTATTGAACCAGGTTAAGGACATGAAATTTTATTTACCGGGAAGAAACAACATTAACTCTTAAGAATATGTCGACCTATGTATTTTCTCACCGGTGACTTTTTTGCCGGGAAGGACGGTAAGGATGTTCTTAAGTTCGATCGGACCATGTATTCTCTTACCGCCTTCCCGTTTTTACCGGCTAATTTGCATTTAATATTTCACCGGTATCTTTTATTTTTCGCGGGTAAGGCTGAAGAGTAAACCACCATTCTCGTATCAACTAAGCAACTTATTACTTGTAAAATTCTCACCTTGCCACACCTTCCTGTACTCGGCTAATATTTCAACGATGAGGCAGCAAGATAAACCGACGTTCGCCTTATCAACTAATCAACTTAGTAACTTATAAACTTCCCATCGGGCCGTTCTCAAGCACAGGCCTCTTCATTCTACCGCAGGCAAGATAATGAATCGCCAATGATTGAAACGCATTCCGTCACCTGCTCCTTTGTGATCAGCAGGGGAGGCGCGAAGCGGATCTTATCTCCATGTGTGGGCTTGGCAAGCATCCCGTTTTCCTTTAAGCGCAGGCAAAGTTCCCAGGCGGCATCTTTATCGTGGTGAGAGATCACGATCGCATTGAGTAGTCCTTTCCCTCTCACTATGGAGATGAATGGTGAATTCAGATCGAGCAGGCCATTGCGCAATACCTCGCCCATCGCCCCAGCATTCTCCGACATCCTCTCGTCGCGGAGCACCTGCAATGCCACCATCGCCGTCCTGCAGGCAAGCGGGTTGCCGCCATATGTCGAGCCATGCTCGCCCGGTTTTATAGTAAGCATGATCGCATCATCGGCCAGCACGGCGCTCACGGGCAGCATGCCGCCGCTCAGGGCCTTGCCGAGAAGGAGAATATCGGGTCTCACCTGTTCGTGGTCGCAGGCCAGCATCCTGCCGGTGCGTGCAAGGCCCGTCTGAATCTCATCGGCAATGAATAAGACATTCGCCTGTTCACAAAGTTTTTTCGCCCTGGCGAGATAGCCCTCGGTGGGCACCACCACACCGGCTTCGCCCTGTATCGGTTCAACCAGGAAACCCGCCACGTTCTTATCCGAAAGCGCCTTCTCCAAAGCGGCGATATCATTATAGGGAATGCAATTGAACCCCGGCAGAAAAGGCCCGAAATTAGTAGTGGAGGACGGATCCGTGCTAAAGGAAATGACGCCCATGGTCCTCCCGTGGAAGTTTCCTTCGCAGACAATGATGACGGCCTTGTTGGGCTTGATTCCCTTCACTTCATAGCCCCATTTCCGGCAGAGCTTGATCCCCGTTTCCACGGCTTCAACGCCCGTATTCATTGGCAGGACCTTATCATAACCAAAATAATCGTTCATGAATTTTCCATACTCACCCAGGAGATCGCTATGGAAAGCGCGGCTTGTCAGCGTAAGTTTCTTTGCCTGCCCGGTAAAGGCCTCTACGATCTTTGGATGACAATGCCCCTGGTTAACGGCGGAATAACCGCTGAGGAAATCATAGTATCTCTTTCCATCCGTATCCCAGACGAATACGCCTTCGCCGCGATTCAGCACGACAGGAAGCGGATGGTAATTATGTGCACTGTATTTTTCCTCGAGATCGAGGTAATGCTGTGTCGCTGCCGACATGTCTGCTATTGATTGCATGATAAATTAATATTGAATGAAAAGATCAGGACGCGGTTGGTTAGGAGGAACACGGCCCTATCCTCGATGGTTGAGAAGATCGAGGTTCAGCTTAAGAAAGAAAGATATGTTGGAAAGCTGTAGGATAGTCCGAAATTTGTCGCAAGATACTCAATTTTATCGTGAGATTAAACTGGAAAAATGAGCTATAAAATTCCGGACGGCACCCGCATCGGGCACGTTCACCTCAAGGTGTCTGACATAGAGAAGTCATTGAAATTCTA